>JBFIEJ010000042.1:0-10493 GCA_041603475.1 Candidatus Nitrosopumilus sp.
CATAACCATTAGAGACATCAGTGATGTTCATTCTATCAAAGAAGACATCAAAAAAGAGATGATTTTGATTCTAAGAGTTACTCCATTAGCACAAAAAGATGTTGAACAACTACGTAAAGTTGTAGAAGAATTGTATTCCATTGCAAAAGCTGCTGATGCAGATATTGCAAGATTAGGTGAAGAGAGGATTATTGTTGCTCCATCTAATATTAAGATCTGGAAACCAGAATACGATCTAAAATAATTTTATTGCTTCTTGAACTTGAGGATAATGAGCAGGTACCTTATACATTCGTCTAATATTCATTGCAAGGTTTTCGGACTTCTTACGTTCTCCGTGATTAACAAGTACTCGACGAAGTTTGGGTCGTAATCTTTGTACAAATGACATTAATTGATTATAATCACTGTGGCCACTGAATCCATCTAGTTTTTCAACACTACAATTAACTGACACCACTTCTACTTTACCCTCCTTACCTAACATTGATACTTGTTTAGAACCATCTAGAACTCTTCTTCCCATAGTACCATTTACTTGATATGAAACAAACAAAACTTTACTCTTTTTATCAGGTGCAATATTTTTGAAGTATTCTAATACTGGACCTCCTTCCAACATTCCTGATGTTGCAAGAATAATACATGGGGAATCTTCCCTCATTGGTTCTTCTCTAGCATCAGCGTGCTCAATATTGGTAAAATATTCAGAATCAAACGGATTGTCATCTGTCTCTAAGATTTTTTGTTTGAGTTCACGTGCAAGGTATTCAGGATATGACTCATGTATTGCTGAAGCCTCTGAAATCATTCCTTCTGTAAATACTGGTGCTTCAATCATTTCACCAGATTTCATGTAATGATCTATTACCATCATTATTTCTTGAGCACGTCCAACTGCTGGTATAGGAATCAAAACTTTACCCCCATCGGCAAGTGTATTGTTTACTGCATTTATGAAAGCAGATTCAACTTCTTGTCTACTTGGTTGAATGTCTTCTTTGAGACCATAAGTACTTTCAATCAATAATGTTTCTACTCTTGGGAAATTCCAACTTGCAGCTTCAAACAAAATACTTTTTCCAAATTTAATGTCTCCAGAATAAACAAAATTATGATCTCCATTACCAATATGAAAATGGCATAATGCAGAACCAAGAATGTGTCCTGCATTGGCAAGAACTAATTTAATGTCGGGAGAAATATCAGTTACAGTTCCATATGGTAAAGTAATAGTTTGCCTCATGATTTGTTTTACATCTCGTTCTGAATAAATTGGAGTTCTTCCTTGTGCTGCTGCTACTTTGATTGCATCTAATTGAATTAGATTCATCATAGGAAGAGTTGGCTCAGTACAATAGATTGGTCCCTTGTATCCATATTTACACAAAGTGGGTAAAAATCCAGTATGATCTAAATGTGCATGACCAATAACTATTGCATCAAGTTCGTCTAAAGTAAGATTTAATGAATCTAATCTTGGAAATGCATCCATCGGAGTTCGTGCTCCAGGATTAATTCCACAATCAATGAGGATCTTACTTTCTGGAGTAGATAGCAATAATGAAGATCTGCCTACTTGACCAAATCCACCAAGAGTATACAATGAAACTTCAGTTCTTTGTGAAAGTCTAGGACGGAAAATTTCGTCACCTACCTGTTTTAGTTGCTTACTTCTCTCAGCAGATGCTTGTTTTAGAGTTGCATTAATTGTTTGAATAGTGCGTGAAGGAATAGTTGTGGCTTTTCTTACTCGTAATTTCCATCCTATTTTTTCAGTTACTTCTGCATGATTGAATTCCTTTGCATTTCTTTGTAGGAGCCAAGGTCTTTTAGCTTCAATTGATACCTCACCAGTTGTTATATCAAATAATATTCCTTGTAAATTAGCTTCTTGAGGTACACACTCAGCAAGAATTTTTCGTACTTCCTCTTCTGGTTTTCTAATAGATTCATCAGTTCTAACAACAATTCTTTTTTTAATAATATTAACAAGATTAGATATTGTTTCGTTATTTTCCATAAGATAACGGGGTGAGTTTGTATAAAGAGCAATTCGTGGTCCTTCATACTCTATTTTTGTTACACTTGCTTCTTTAGGAATACTTTGCAGTATGGTGGCCATTATATTCTGGCTAGTAGGAGGTAATTCTTTTTGTTGTTGTTTTCGTTGCATTAAATCACTAAAGTTCGATGACTGCTTTCTTTTGTTCATCGGTTAAAAGACGGAATCCATCTTTGTCCATTATTGCGACATTAATTCCGTCGCCTGTACCAATGTTTCTAACTATTGCGGCTTTAACAGCTCGTAGAGCTATTTTTTTTGCTTCTTCAACTGTAAGATCTTCTTTGTATTCTTCTTCTAGTAAACCATAAGCTACGGGTGAGCCGCTACCTGTTGTAACATATGATTTCTTTTCAACTGAACCAAACATATCGATATTAAACAATGCAGGACCTTCTGCATCATATCCACCAACCAAAATATCAGCCATGAATGGATAACCTCGATTTTGATGAAAAATTAATGAGCAAAGTCTTGCAAGTGAATGAATTGAAATTGGGCCTTGTTTTTCGACTCTATGTAAATTTGAATGATAACGTAAAATATCGACAATATTTTGAGCGTCTGCTACGCCTCCAGCCAATGTTAAACCTGCATGCAAGTCAATTTTCTGAATTTTCATAGTATTGTTATTTGCAATAAAATAACCTGCACTGGCTCTCATATCAGCACATAAGACCACACCGTCTCTAGCCTTGATACCTACAGTGGTAGTCCCGTGCAGAATTTTTTCTTCAACATTGTTCGACAAAAAATACACCTATTAAGATAAAGTAACTGGCATCTCACCCTTTTAAATAACTTTTTGATCCCGTGAAATCATAAATAATGACAAAAAATCATGATCGCATGAAATCACATACAATGGAATTACCACGACAAATAGTTGTGGGTGAGAAGAACATTAATGAATTTGGTGAATTTCTTTACAATTTAACCAAACCAAAGAAAGTATCATTAATTTCAGGAATTCATGTTAAAAAAATTCTTAAACAGAAAATTGAAAAATCATTAAAATCAAAAAAGATCAAGTTTGTTTGGCACACGTCTATAGATAATCAAATTAGTACTCTAAATGAAATACAAAAAGACGTTAAAAAAGATCATAGTGATATTGTAGCAGGTATTGGTGGTGGTCGTTCGGTAGATACTGCAAAATTAGTGTCTTTTAATTTAGATATTCCATTTGTAAGTGTACCAACAGCTGCATCACATGATGGAATGGCAAGTCCATTTGTATCTGTAAAGACAGACAAGCCTCATTCAATTGTAGCTACAGCTCCATTAGGTGTATTTGTTGATATTGATATTATTAAGAAAGCCCCATCAAGATTGCTTGCAAGTGGATGTGGGGATCTAATTGCAAACATAATTGCAGTCAAAGATTGGCAATTAGGAAGGGAACGAACAGGTGAGTATTATGGTAGATATTCAGCAGATTTAGCAATGATGAGTGCAAAGATAGTAATGGAAAATTCTAGTCAATATGCAAAGAAAGGACTTGATGCAAGAGTAATTGTTGAAGCTCTAATTAGTGCAGGAGTTGCATCATGTATAGCAGGTAGTAGTAGACCATGTTCTGGTGCAGAGCACTTATTTTCTCATGCTTTAGATAAAATTGCTCCAGGAAAAGGATTGCATGGTGAAAAATGTGGATTAGGATCAATTATGATTGCAAAACTTCAAGGACAAGATTGGAGAAAAATTATTAAAACTCTAAAAGATGTAGGAGCTCCAACAACTGCAAAACAAATTGGTGTTACAAAAGATCAGATCATAGATGCATTAATGATTGCACAAGACTTGAGACCAGAGAGATATACAATTCTAAAAGAAGTAGAAATGACTGAAAAAAAGGCATTAAATCTAGCAAAGAGTACTAAAGTTATTTAGTTTAAGCAGTTTTTTGTTCTGGTGCTTTTTCTTTTGTTTCAGGTTTCTTTTCCTGAGATTGTTTGTTAGCATGTGTTTCAACAAAGCTTACTTTTTCTAATGTTGGAACAAATTTGAAAATATCTAATTGAATAAAGTGTTTCATGATTTGTAAACCATCAGCACGTAAAATTTCTTCAGGAATAGTTATGTTGACTTCTTTATCCTTTAACTCAAATGAAATTTTAGAATCCTCAACAGGTAATCTATTTTTTAGAATTCCATCTATTTTATCACTAGGTGATTCAAGTGATTTGATAACATTAACATCAAAAAGAATTGTTTTTCCTGCATATCTATGATTGTAATCTACTTGAACTCTACCTGAACCAATATAACGAATAATTCCTCTTTTATTATCAACTTCAATTGTATCTCCCACTGAAACTTTTTCTGCATCTTCTCCTAGTTTCCTAATAGGAATCATTCTAACTTTGCCAGAATCTCTTTCACCAAATCCTTTGTCTGGTGTAACTTCAACTGTTAGTTTATCTCCAACAGTTGTTTTTGCTAAAGCTTCATCCAAACCTTTGAGAACTGGATATGATACTTCACCAATAGAAACTAGTTTTGGTTGATACTTTACATTTTGTTCATGAATAGAATATTTTTTTGCATCTTCTTCAATAGTGGTGTCAAAAACATCTTCACTGTCTTTTACTTTGGCAGTATAATCTACTAAAATTAATGAACCTTTATTGAAAGTCAATGTGATCGGTCTCGAATTTCCTTATATTAAGTTAACAGGGTTTAGAGAGCTTTGAGTTTTTCTTGTGCAGTTTTTAGTCCTGCTTGAGCATCTACATCATATCCCATCATAGCAAGAGTTGATGAAATTGCAGAAATTGTACGCATTACATGATATGGACTAACTTCGCCCATACATCCAACTCTGAATACTTTGCCCTTGAGATTACCAAATCCACCTGCAACTAGAACTTTGAATTTATCAGCAAGTGTATTTCTGAAAGTTTTGTCTTCTAATCCATCCAAATAATTCAATGCTACAATTGAAATTGAACGATCCTCTTCTTTTGCAAAAGGAGTAAGACCCATTGCACTTAATCCAGAATATAGTGCTTCTGAACAAACTTTGTGACGATTAAAGACGTTTTGTAGACCTTCTTCAAGTAAAATTGCAAGAGCTTCTCTATATGCATAAAGTAATGGTAACGCAGGTGTAAAAGGAGTATGTTTTTCTTCATCATAATATTTGAAATATCTTGCTAAATTGAAGTACATTGTAGATGGTGGATTTTCAATCATGTATTTTTTAGCTCTAGCACTAACTGAGATTGGAGAAATTCCAGGTGGCGCAGCAATTGCTTTTTGTGCTCCAGTCATACATACGTCAATATTCCATTTATCTACGGGAAGTGGAGCACCGCCAAGTAGAGATACAGAATCTACAACATAGAATGCATCATTTCTAGATGTCAAATCAGATACTTTATCGAGATAATTTACCATTGTTCCAGTTGAAGTTTCATTATGAACAACATAGAATGCTTTAACATCTTTGTTATTATCAAAGGCCTCTTTTACTTGATCAAATGTAGCATTTTGTCCTGGTGGAGTTTCAAGTTTAACAACATTTGCACCTTGACCTTCTATGAGTTGTGATAATCTGTTACTAAATTCTCCATTAACTGGAATGATTACTTTATCACCTTTTTTAATTAAATTTACAACTCCGGCTTCTACTGCACCTGTTCCAGATGCAGATAGTGCCACGATATCATTTTTGGTTTCAAATACTTGCTGAGTTTTATCGACAACATCAGTATACAATTCAACAAAATCATCACTTCTGTGATTAATTATTGGTGCAAGCATTGCTCTCATTACTCTATTAGGAACATTTGTTGGACCAGGTAGCATAGAAAGATATTCCATTTATTATCTAATTCTCAGTGTAATATGGGGTTTATTTATAATTAGAGATTTTTTAATCGTTCTTTAGCACTAGTGTTTTTCAAAAAATTTTTAGTTCCATCAGGTACAAGATCTTCCCAGTTTTGATCGCTAATAATCAAATCTCTGATTTTGGTACCAGATAACTCATCTCTTCTCAAAAAAGGAATTCGGAGCACTTGAACAGATCTTTTAGAATACAAATGATTTGTTAACTCATCATTTGAAAAAACAATATCATATTTTGGAACAATGGTATCTATTTTTTCAATCCATTTTACATGATTATCCAGATCAGGAATAAAATAAATGGAAATTTTATCTTTTATAGAATCATCAATTGAAGAGAGAATCATCTCTTTACGTTCTTCAGCTGAAAATGGATTGATTTTTTGTATTGGTTTGTTAGAACTGCCAAGTCCCACCCATAATTTATCAACTTTAGACAATGCAAATTTTAATGCCTCAAGATGACCTAAATGGAAAGGTTGGAATCTACCAATAATTAAGCCATTCATACAAAAACTTAGAAAATTTCTTTTTAAAAAACTATCATAAAGAGTGGTGGTTCAAACAATTTATGGAGTATCTAAAAATTAATGGAGAGTATGGAGAAGGTGGAGGTCAAATTATTCGTTCTGCAATCACACTTTCATGTATTACAAAACAGCCTATTCATTTAGAAAATATTAGAAAGAGTCGTAATAATCCCGGATTAAAGCCACAACATATCACTGCAATTAATATTCTTAAAAAAATTGCAAATGCAAAAGTAGTTGGAGCAGAATTAGGCTCTACTGAAATGAAATTTATTCCTGGGGAAATTGAAAGTGCAGATTTAATTGAAGATGTTGGGACAGCTGGCAGCATATCTCTAATTTTACAAGTTATAATTCCAATTGTATCTATTTCAAAAAAAAGAATGAGCTTGAGATTAAAGGGAGGAACAGATGTTCTATGGAGTCCATCAATTGACTATACTCAACATGTACTAAGAGAAGCATATTCTAGAATGGGTATAGATTTTTCATTAGAGATTATCAAACGGGGTTATTATCCTAAAGGTGGTGGAGAAATAAATTTAGAAATATTCCCTGCAAATGTAAAACCAATATCATTTTTTAAAAGAAAAACTAATTGCTTAAAATTGATTTGTACATATTCAAAAATGTCTGAAGATAAAATAATAAATGAAATTCAAATTATTAAAAATAAATTAATTGAAAAAGAATTTGATGTTCAAATTGAAATAGAAAATCAAGATGCTTTAGATTCAGGTGCATCATTGTTAATTTTTTCAATTGATGAAAATTCAATAATTGGGATTGATTCATTATTTGACAAAAAGAGACAAGGTTTTGATTTAGAGTTAGATAGATTTGTAAATTCATTAGGAATTGATGATTATTTAGCAGATATGCTAGTAGTTCCTGCTAGTTTATCAAATAATAAAACAATTTTTCATGTTAGTAAAATTACTAAACATCTGGAAACAAACTTGTTTGTAACTTCAAAAATTACTGGTTGTAAATATGGAGTTGGTAAAATACCAGGAGGATTTGAGGTTATTATTCAAGGAATTTCAGACTCCAGCATCAAGTAATGATGCAAAAAATAAAATTGCAATTGATAAAACTACCGTAATTTCTCCCAATATGATAATTTTTTTTCGTAAAATTTGAATTTCAGATTCTGACATTTGTTTTTGCATAATTTTTTCTTCAACATCTTTACGAATTACTCTAACATGTATTACATATGTAATAATTAATGCTATCACCAAAATTATTTTAATTATTAAATAAGTACCATAACTTGTTGCAACTAGAAGTTCTGGTTTACTCAATAAAACATGTGAGCTATACAAACCAGTTCCCATTAGTATGAATAATGATGGGACTGCAATTTTATTAAAACGTCTTCCAACTCGAATCATTATTTGCATTCTTTCTTCAATTGATTCAGTCATTGTCTTAAGAAGTGGTGAAAATACAATTCCAATGAATAGTGAACCACCTATCCAAATTGATGCTGCAACAAGATGAACAAAAGTAAGAATAGCTTGTTCTAATGCAGTCATAGATAATGATATTTTAGAACAAATATTATGTATTTGGATCTTAACAACCTTTTTTAGTTGTTCATAATCTGATACCATAGAAATGTCTCTCCAAAGTAAAATGACAGTATATGCTGCAATAGTAGGAGTACTTGCATTGATGGGAGGTATTGTTTACTATGCTAGTCTTGATAATGTTCAACTTGAACAAGTTGAAATTGAATTAGCTAGTGTTGAATTGAGAGATGTAAGTTCAGTAAAAAATCAAGCAAAATTTGATGTTACATTTTTGGTAAAGAATCCAAGTGATAAAACATTTACAGTTTCAATAATAGCATACCAGCTTTATGGTGATGGAGTACTTTTAGGTTCAGGACAATATTCTACAGCAGATATTGCCTTACCTGGAAGAGCAGTGTTTTATTCAGGTGTAGAAGTTCCATTGAAAAATACATTTGTTCTAAACAAATCTGAAGAGAATTCGGAAATTTATCAAATGGCAATTGATGATAAAATCACTAGTTTTACTGCTGAGGGAAGTATAACAACTGAAACTTCCTGGAGTACTATTGAAAAAGAGTTTAAAACTGGTTATTAGAAAAAGTGGGCCGAGTGAGATTCGAACTCACGATCACCGCCGTGTCGAGGCGGTATCCTAACCAGCTAGACTACCGGCCCATTGAAGTAAAAGTCTAGGTGCAGACATTATTAACGTTTAACAAAAGAAAGGATGAATAAAAAGAAGAAAGGCGTGTAATAGTTGACAGAAGATTTTACTGAGGAAGAAAAAAAAGGGTTCTACAAGGCAATTTATTCAAGAAGAGATGTAAGATCGCACTTTACATCTAAACCAATTGAGGATGAAATTTTATCAAAAATTCTTCATGCTGCTCATCATGCTCCTTCTGTAGGATTTTCTCAACCATGGAATTTCATTTTAATAAAAAATAATGAAACCAAAAAGAAGATAAAACAATCTTTTGAGAAAGAAAAGGATCGTTCATCAAAATTAGTTGAGGAACCAAAAAGATCAAAATACTTGTCATTCAAGTTGGAAGGGATTTTAGAATCACCAGTAAATCTATGTGTGACATATGATCCATCTAAATTTGGACCATTTGTTATTGGAAGATCCAGCATTCCAGAAGCAGGATTGTATAGTGTATGTTGTGCAATTCAAAATTTGTGGCTATCAGCAAGAGCTGAGGGAGTAGGTCTTGGATGGGTAAGTATTCTTTCCAATGACATACTAAAAGATACATTAAAACTTCCAGAGCATGTCATTCCGGTTGCATATCTATGTTTAGGATATGTAGATGATTTTGCAGAAAAACCAGATCTTCAAACTGCTGGATGGTTACCAAGACTAGATTTGAAAGATGTTGTATATTTTGAAGAATGGGATGATAAAGAAAATGCGAAATGGAAAAATATTCAAGAAATGATTAAAGAAAACCTTGACTACGCTTAAATAATT
The DNA here is from genome assembly GCA_041603475.1 of Candidatus Nitrosopumilus sp. GTDB lineage: Archaea > Thermoproteota > Nitrososphaeria > Nitrososphaerales > Nitrosopumilaceae > Nitrosopumilus. Next base: position 9,448 of record JBFIEJ010000042.1, read on the forward strand.
AAGAGTATTTTTTTTGCTGGGCTTGTAGCGCAGAGTCAAATTGACGCGCAACATGGATAGCGCAGTAGCCTCCTAAGTTACAGGTCGAGGGATCGAAGCCCTCCAAGCCCGTTTAATTTTAAATTTAATTTAAATACAGATTCAATTAGTTGATGATGTGAAAGTTGTAATAATTTCTGGTAGTCCAAGAAAAAATGCAAACACACAGATCATGATGAAGTCTGTATTTGAATATACAAAAACAAAGAATGCCGATACCAAGTTTATCAATTTGTCAGAAGGTAAAATTGAATGCTATCGTGGACCAGAGGAAGCATATAATGAAGAAACAAAAAATGCAGCTAATGACATAATGAATGCAGATGTATGGTTAATTGGCTCGCCTATCTATAATTCATTTTTTAGTTCTGCACTGAAAAATCTATTTGAGTATATTGATTATAAAAAAACTCCAGGAAAAGTTGCTGGAATGGCAATCATAGCTGCAGGCAATATTGGTTTTACCAATGTTCAAACTTTGATTACACAATTACTATCATATTTCAGAGTTATTGCTAACCCCAAGGCGGTTTTCCTAACAACTGAATCTATAAAAGAAAATTCAGTCTCAGAAGAAGCAGAAAATAGGCTTAAAGATATGGTTAATGAGACTTTAGAACTTGCTTCAAAATTACATAGTAAAAATTAGGATTTTTATTTTTTCTTAAATTAACAACAAACTGAATAAAATTTTTTATTTTTTAATTATTTTGAAAATTTCATATGAATTATTGATTTGATAAATTGAGAATAATTCTTTAGAAAAAAATCTTAGAAATCATATTTAGTTAATTCATAATAAAGATAAAAAATAATGATATCAAAATAAATAGAAATTTTTGATTGATAATATTATAAATTCAGTATTGATATTATCTTAATACAGCATAATAATAATTAAAATTGACTTTTTTGCATTAATTCATTTGAATCGTGTTGTTAGGATTTTTGCATAATACTAAATAACAATTTTCAAAAAATTCCTTTAAACTGTAAAAGTAGAAATA
>JBFIEJ010000043.1:0-10442 GCA_041603475.1 Candidatus Nitrosopumilus sp.
CCATCTGGACCTGCAGAAAGTATGGGTGTTGTCTCATCACCAAAATCTGCAAATCTAATTTCAAGTTCTTCAGCAGTAGATTTATTCCAGTTCAAAAATGGAATAAAAGGTTCAGGTCCATTAGGATTCCAAGCAGGTATTGCAGGAGCAGCACTTGGAGATGAAAATTACAGCCCAATGTGGCGAATATACCTAGTTGAATGGAATGATGAAAAATCTGCTAAAATTCTTGAGACAAAATCAGATATTGATGCATTTAGTACCAATGATTTGTTATCAGTAAGCCTTGCACGCCCCACAAACAGTGATCATATTGTTAATTGTCCTTTCATAGATCCATTCCAATAGATCTTTTCAGTAAAGGGATAAATTACTTGATAAAAAATTTGTTTTTAAATTGACTGGTAAACTCTACATTGTCGGTGTTGGTCCTGGACATCATGACCATATGACATTTCGAGCAAAAGAGGTGATTACTGAAAGTGATACCATTGTTGGATATGAAACCTATGTGAACCTAGTTCAAGATCTTATAGAAGGTAAAACAGTTTATCGATATGCCATGACTCAAGAAGTAGAAAGAGCTCATCAGTGCATTGATCTTGCAAAATCTGGAAAAATTGTCTCGCTAGTATCTAGTGGTGATCCCGGAATTTATGGGATGGCTGGATTAATCTATGAAACTCTTGCTGAGGGAGGTTGGAATCCAAAAGATGGACTTCAAGTAGAAATAGTACCAGGAGTTTCTGCACTTAATTCTTGTGCATCAATAATTGGCTCACCACTAATGACTGATTTTGCAGTTGTAAGCATGAGTGACTTGTTAGTTCCATGGGAAATTATTGAAAAAAGAGTTGAAGCAGCTGCACAAGGTGATTTTGTAATTGTCATATACAACCCTGCAAGTAAGAAAAGAATTCATCAATTACAAGATACTAGAAAAATTCTTTTAAAATATAGGAAGCCAACTACTCCAGTTGCTATTATCAAAGGAGCATTTAGAGAATCAGAAACTATTGTTATGACTGATTTAGAAAACCTTCCAAATCATTCTGATAAATTAGGAATGATTAGTACCGTTATCATTGGAAATTCTTCAACTTATACGTACAAAGATTTAATGATTAATCCAAGAGGGTACAAATCAAAATACAATCTTGAAGAACAAACCAATCCAGATCTTAAAGTCTAATAGCTTTTCTTTATAGCATCATTTAGCTCTTCACTTAGATTCAATTTATCTCTGATTGGAGAAATTATTTTTACCAAATAACTTCCAACTGTCTGTTTCAAATCACCTGGGTGTAATTTTTTCTCAGCAAAGTCTGTTTCTAGCTGGGCATAGTCAGAATAAGATACATTTCCACCAAATTTTTCTGGTCTTTCTACATTCATCTCATTGAATTCATGAAAGATTACAGTTCTTGCAATCTCTAATAATGGATTACTGACAATACTCCCTTCTTCACACCATGCTTTACTGATTTTCTTTTTAATTTCATCATCTGTATTATGAATAAATACACCTGAATTGGGATCAGACTTGCTCATTTTACCCAAAATTTGAGAATCACTTGATTCTGCAGGCTTTGATAGTCCTGGTAATAATTTATGATGAACTGCAACTGGAACCTTCCATTTCATTTTAGGAAAAATCTCTCTAACTAACATGTGGATCTTTCGCTGATCCATTCCTGCATGTGCAATATCTACATCTAACGAATGAATATCTACTGCTTGCATTGGTGGATAAAGTAATTTAGCTAGCTCGATTTTTTCTTCATTTTCTGAACGCCCCATAATTGTAAGCGTTCTCATTGTTCTTGCCAGTGACATGTGTTTAGTAAATTTTAAAAGCTCAGACCAATACTCTGTTTTTTCTTCATACAATTTAGAACCATAAACGATATTTGCATCAGGACAAACTAATTTGAAAGCATCTTGATAATATTTTGATACTTTAGAAATTGTTTCCCAATCTCCTCCTAATTTATCATTGATTAATGTGTGCCAGTCAGCCAAAAAAACTGTACATTTTACGCCAGCTTTTACAAAATCATTAATTTTGAAGCCTGTACTGATTAGGCTTCCAAGATGTAAGAATCCAGATATCTCCAAACCAATGTAATGCTTTGGTGATGAATTTGTTTTGAATAGCTCAATTAATTCATCATGTGTAACTACTTCTTCAGTTGGTGGTCTTTCAATCAGATCAACTTTTTCAGTAATATCCAAATCAAATCAACTTTTGAGCTGTAAACCTATAAAGTTATTCAAATAATTTGGAAGCTTTGAATAGTGGATATCTCTATTATGTTTATGACTCTTGAAGAAGGATTAGAATTAATTGAAAATTACAAAAAAGGTCTAGAAAAATTTTTAGATACATTACCTGAACAATCAGTTCAATTAGGCTCAGAAATGATTCAAACTCTCACACTGAATTCAAAAAATGAAATAAAAAACTTGGAAGCAATAGAGCAAGCTCTAAAACGACCTCAAAAATATGAATCTGGTTTATCAGAATAACTTTCTAATTTATTATTTACAATTTTTTTTATGTTTCCGTAAATCATCATTTGTATCAAATTCTGTTCCACATGCTCTACATTTCTCTTTTTTCTTATTGTGTGCTTTTTCTTGATGTTTTTTCAGTCTTTCAGGATCAGTAAGTACAGTACCACATTTTTTACATTTTAATTCATTTTTACTAGAACCAAATAATCCCATATCAAGATGTATTGTATATACTAGACAAAATAGTTTTTATGAATAATCCCCTAAAAAGCTAAATTTCTCATATTTTTAATGCTCTAAATCTTAGGTTTCTAAACTCTTTCTTGGTTTAATGCTAAGATAAAATGCATGGGTGCTAATAATAAAAGCTGCAAGAAAAACTTTGGTTGCAAAAACTAAATTCCATGGTCTATCAGGATCTGGATATGCAATTGATAATCTATCGATATCAGGAAATACTCCATCCACTATTCCTGCAGTAATCTGTGCGTTTAAGACAGTAAAATTGTAAAGGACTTCGTAAAATGTAATAATTGAAAATCCTAACAGCATTAATTGAAGTAATGCCATTTTTGTTCCAACTATTTTATTTCCAGCTGTTCTTCTCCAACCAATTCTAGAAACACAATACCATCCAATTATTGTAGAAAAAAATATCCATGTTGATACCCTTGCAAAATTTTCAAATGGTATTGTAGTATTATGAATAGCCTCACCCATTACATATGTTCCATTTTCCATCCATTCAATCATGGTAACATAAACCCCATAAACTAGTGATGACGCCATAATGAATCCACAAACATAAAAGACATAGAGATACACTTTGTATCCAGAATCAGATTTCTCTAAATGTCTAGGTTTCATAATGCCGTTTGCAAAATTTTGAAATATAAAAATTCATGTATATCTGACGAGATTTATAGACTAGTTATTAACAGAACTACTAATGAAAATTGCAATAAATATACCTCTAGTAGGAAAAGAAGAAATTGCAGCAGTCACATCTATTCTTAGAAAAGGTGCGCTTACATCTTCTGCAAATCATGGAGGTAGATATGTCCAAGAATTTGAGAAATCAGCATCTTCGTTTGTAAAATCAAAATATGCTATTGCAGTAAATTCTGGAACTGCTGCTCTTCAAGCAGCCCTTTATGCATTGGATATAAAATCAGGAGATGAAGTACTAGTTCCATCTTTTACCTTTGTAGCTACTGCAAATGCAGTTGTTTCAACTGGAGCAAAACCTATTTTCGTAGATATTTCTAGAGAAAATTTTACAATTGATCCTGAGGATTTAGAAAAAAAGATTACAAAAAAAACACGAGCAATTATCCCAGTTCATCTATATGGAAATGTAGCAAATATAGAAAGACTATCTGAGATCTCTAAAAAACATAATATTCCAATTATTGAAGATGCTGCACAGTCTCTAGGTTCTACTTACAAAGGAAAACATTCTGGAACTTTCTTTGAAATGGGTTGCTACAGCATGTATCCTGCAAAAGTAATGACTGCAGGTGAAGGTGGTTTTGTTGTCACTAATAATAAAAAACTACGAGACAAATTATTGATGATTAGGAATCATGGTATGGTAAATGGATATGACACAAAAATATTTGGTTTGAACATGAGATTGCCAGAAATTAATGCAGCTATAGCTTCTATTCAAATGAAAAAACTTCCTAAATTTCTCAAGGCTAGAAAAAATAATGCAAATCTTTTATCAAAACTAATCTCTGATCTTAATATTCAATTACCAATTCTACGAAAAAATGAAAATGTAAATTGGTATCTTTATACAATTATTACAAATCAGCAAAAAAAATTATTAAAAAAATTAAATGAGAAAGGAATTGGTGCTGCATCATATTATCCAACACCTGTACATAAAACTCCTTTTTACAAATTAAAAACTAAATTGCCAATTACTGATTGGGCAGCTTCACATGTTGTTTCTTTACCAATTCATCCAAATGTTACTCAAAAAAATATTGAATTTATTTCAAAAACTTTACACGATATACTATGAATGTAATAGGTGAAGCAATTGGAGAACTATGTAAGGTAATTCTTCCTATTCCTGAAGAAATCTATCATGGAAATTCTAAATCTTCTATCTCAATTTGCACCCTTTCAAGCATGGATCTTCTCAAAAAATTTGAAAACTCGGAGATTTTAGATAGAATATCTGTTGTAGGCAGACTACTTTCTGAAAACAAAGGAATTGACTCTATTCTTGAATATGTATACAAAAATCAAAAAATTACCACAATTATTGTTTGTGGAAAGGAAGTTTGGGGACATAAAGCAGGCCATTCATTATTTCAATTACATAAACATGGCATTGATTCAAATAAAAGAATCATTAATTCTACCAGTCCTGATCCATACATTACAGTAGATGCATCAAAAATAAAATATTTTCAAAATAATATTACTCTAGTAAATTTAGTAAATGAAACAACGTTTGAAACAATTTTGAAAAAAATTAGAAATTACTAGTAACCATTTCTCTGCCTTTCTCTATTTATTTCATTTTTCTTTTTGTATTCATCTAGAATATCATCTGGTGTTAGATTAAGTTCAAGTGATGCCTGAACAACAAAATGCCAAATGTCAATTAATTCCTCTCTTGCTTCTGCTTCATTAAATTTTGTAGGAGTTTTCCACCATTTCCAGTTTGTAGTTCTCTGTAGTTCAACTGCTTCATGCATTATTGCAGTACAAAGTGCTGAAACTCTCCCTTCAGAATCTTTTGGATACCTATCTAATTTCATCATTTCAGATAGTCCCTTTTGAAGTTTGAAAATTTTTTCTAATCTATCTACTTTTTCAGATATTTCTTGTGACAATTATAATTTGATTTGATAAATTATTGAACTTAAGTCTTTTTAGAATCTAATCATTTTTTCATAAATCTTTACTCGTTTTGCTATGTCTCCATTTTTAATTTTTAGTAATCCATCTAAACCATATTTTTCAACTGCAAAGGATCCTAAAACATTTCCATAAACTACTGCTTTTTTAATATCTGATAATTTAGTGGATTTTTTGCTTGCAAGATAACCAATCATTGCACCTGCAAAAGAATCACCTGCACCAGTAGGATCTACTACATCCTCCAAAGAGAAACCTGCTGTAGGAAAAATTACATCATCATAAAACATGAGAGATCCATGTTCTCCCTTCTTAATTATGACATATTTTGCTCCCCATTGCATCATCTTTTTTGCACATTTTATCAAATTGTATTCTTTTGTGAGGAGTTTTGCCTCTTCATCATTAATTACAACAGCATCTACTGCTTTAATCATCTTAATTACGGCATCTCGTTTTGTGGATATCCAAAAATCTATAGTATCACACATTGAAAATTTTACTTTGTCAAATTCTTTGATTAATAAAGTATTTTGCTCAGGATCATTGTTTGCAAGATATACAAACTGAGATTTTCTATATGTCTCTGGAACTGTAGGTTTAAAATCACCAAGTACATTTAATTCAGTTTTTAAAGTTGCTCTAGTGCTTAGTGTGTTATCATATTTTCCATCATAACGAAATGTTTTTCCTTTTTTAATAGTTAATCCTTGCAAATCAAGATAATTAGATAGTATTTTGTGATGTTGTTTAGGAAAATCATTTCCAACTACTGCAATCAATCCTGTTTTTACAAAATTACTTGCTGATATTGCTGCAAAAGTGGCAGCTCCTCCTAATACATTCTTTAGTGTTTTTTTTGGAGTTCTAATTGTATCTAATGCTGTAGACCCAAAAACAGTAAGCATTTGAGAACAAACTATTTTTGATGTATAAATTCTCTTGCTTGTTGTTCGGTTGGATAGTAAATAAATGGCACTTCAATTGATGTAAAGAAGACATCATATTTTGTTAAACCTGTAATCTTTACAGAATTACTCTTGTCATTACTTGAGTCTGTATGGAAAGTACCTTTTACATAATTACTCTCTAGTGGTTGTAGTGTGAAAGGTTGTAACTGACCCTTACCAATCACTTCGTTATTAGAAATAACAAAAAACTCAGTCTCACCTGCAGTCAATATTAGTAATGAAGGATTATCAAATCTTAATTCAACATGATAGTTTGAACCTTTTTCATCTTCTGTTAGTAATTCACTATTTGTAATACTTACCCCAATTTGTGATGCAGATGCATATTGTGAATAACCAAAAATACTCATGCCTAAAACAAAGATAACAATTAGACCGCCTTTTTTGGATGATTTCATGACTAATATTGAAAAATTACATTTTAACTCAAATGGAAAAAAATCCCAATAAATTGTGTAAAAGTTTTGATCTAATCTTAAAGCACATTAGAGCTAACAGGATAAATGAAAATTAGATGATTATTTTTCATTGGCTAGAATTAAACTCAAACTAGGCGAAAATGAAATTGAGGTAGACTCTAGGGATTTCTATGTAGATAATCAAACTTTGGGTGAAGTAATTGAAAGCATATCAAACCATTTACCTGAAAATCAAGCAAAAATTGTTTATGAAACTGATTCTACAAAATCCACAGAAACTACACACCCAGCTCAATATGGTCTGGAATATCTAGATGATGCTGAAGCCTTTGAACCGGAATTTAACGAACCAAAACATATTGATTTGCACGAAATTAAATCAAAATTGAGAATTTTAGAAACAAGTAGATTCTTTGATTCACCTAGAACCGTAACTGAAACTGTTCAACAACTACGAGAATATGGTTGGGCTGCTAGTCCTTTAGATGTATCAAAAGCTTTGGCAAAAATGGCATCAAATAAAGAAATAATGAAAAATTCACATGAAAACAGAACTCATTATTATGTTCAAGAATCATTAGTGATTAGCTAAAAGAAAAATTACATTTTTTACAATTAGAAAAAATTTCTCCATCTAAATGATCAAAATGTGTATTACATTGATTACAAGTATGATGCATATCAAAATATCCATCTTTTTCAACTTGACCGATTTGATTTGATTCAAGATCTGTACTTTTACATTTTATGCAATGACATCCACATTCTATTTTCATGGTTAATCTCTGATAATGTATGTATAGTTGCAATGACTATACAAATCATTGGAAAAGAAAAGGGAGATTCCATTAGAAATTGATGATCATTTTAGACTTTTTGGCAAGGAACCATGGGAAGTAGAATATGGAGAAAAATGCCCTATTTGTAATGTAAGAATTGATGAATATGGTTTCTGTTCATGTGGATCTAGTGGAGATTAACTTTTCTTATCAATGGTATTACTAGAATTATTAAAAATCCTATTGCTAAAGGTGCAATTAGGGGAAATTCAGGTACTACAGTTGTTCCAATAATCATAATTTCTCCTGCCTCACCTGGTTCCATGTTTAACCATACATGAGTACCATTGTTAAAATCACGAAAGTAAATTTTTTCATCTTCATGTAGAACTGTATATGGTTCCCAAAGTAATGCTAATGGAATAATTGCATTTACAAATTTTTCTCTGTCAGAAATTTCAAATACAATACTTTTTGTAGGTTGATCAAAAACAAAATTATCTATACCTGAATGACTTCTAATTTCAACTATGAATTCCCTATCTTCCCATTTTACATTTTTATAAATTCTAGATTCGTTAATTGAATATTCCAATAACATTTGACATCCATGACATGCAATTCCTTTTTTGTCATCCAAGAAAACAGGTCGTTCATTAGCAAAGATCAAATCAACTTCATCTGGAAAAAGGAAATTTGTTGTTTCAAGATATAAGAAACTCCAAGTCCACACACCATCTTTTTCTTCTAAAACATGATCTAGATCATATTCCAATATCGAAACTCCTTTTGATGGAAGAATCAGTACCGCATTATCTCCAATTATTGATACTTGTTTTTCTTCTCCTTCTTCATTTGTAACTAAGATATTTGATGGAGTGCCATAAATCAAATCAATTTGTTTTGATATTGCTGATGGGGCAAGAACATGCTTAACATGAACCTCTCCATCTGCACTTATCTTGACTTCTACTGATTTTTGTACTCCTTTCTCCCCAATAGATAATTGAGCATCTGCCAAAGGAATTATCGATAAAAGTGTAAAAATTACTAAAAACCCAAATATCTCTTTATTCATTTATTCCACTGTAACACGAATCATTTTTGCCTCTTCTAAAGGACAATCATTTTGGTCACGTTGAAGTTTAACAATCTTATCAGCTACATCCATTCCTTCTGTAACTTCTCCAAATACTGTATACTGTCTATCTAGAAATGTACTATCCGAAGTTACTATGAAAAATTGTGAACCTGCACTATCTGGATCTTGAGCTCTTGCCATGGAGACAATTCCTCGCAAATGACTCCTTGAACTAAACTCAGCCTTGATATTATGTCCTGGCCCGCCTGTTCCCCATGAACTTTTGTTACCTGTTTTTGTATTTGGATCCCCCCCTTGAATCATAAATCCAGGAATGACCCTATGAAAAAGAGTACCATCATAGAATCCATCTTTTGCTAGTTTCTCAAAATTTCTAACCGTTTCTGGCGCTAGTTCAGGTAGAAGTTTAAATGAAATCTTTCCTAGATTAGTTTCTATGTTTGCTGTAGCCAATAAAATTTTTCTAACATTATATCATAAGAGTCTTTTGTGAAAACCATTTGAAAAATTGTCCTGATCTTTAAACTATATTGAAAAATCCATAATTCTCAGTACGCTTTTCGTTGATCAATTGTTTTTGAAGACTTTGAAAAAAATTAAATAATTTTTTATATCTAAATTGAATTTTTTAAAAATGACATTTGAACGAATTAAAAAGTTATAGTCTTATATAGAACAACTAAAACTTAGAATTCGTTGAATCGTACAAACCAGAGCACGATCATTAAAGAAGCAATTAATTCTTATCTTGACAAGGGGGTAACCGACAAGCAGGATATCTATACAAAAGTTGTAGATGAACTTGGTGTTCCAAGACCAACAGTTAGAAGGGTTGCAAGAGATCTGAGAACTGAACTACTACAAAAGATCCAAATTCTACAATCTGATATGCCTAAAGCATCTACTACCTCTGAAGAAGACGAATAAACTCGGCTCCTTTTTCTTTTTAATTAATATCCGATAATGGATATTGGCATTACTGTTATAAACAATGAATTTTTCAAATTATTTATGGGATATTTGGGCAACCATTTGGCCACAGTAGCTACCGGAATTTTTGCAGCAGTTCTTACCGGCCTTTGGCCATACTTTGTTGATTTTGCACCAATTCTTAATTTCGTATTCATTATGGCAGTCCCAATTACATGGTTTTTGACATTTACTTGTTGGATATCTCAGAAAAGTGCAGATTATATGCATAAACATGCACCATCACATACTCAAACTGAAAAAAAAAGCTTGAGTAGCACTCAAACTGTTCAAAGTACATCTACTAATCAAGTTAGTTTAACTGAAATAAAACAAGTACAAAATGAATTATCTTCTGAATTAAACACTCTAAAAGAAACTGTAAAACTCAAGGATAGTGAAATTGAAAGACTAAATCAAGAAATATCTAACTTGGAAACTCTTGTTCAAATTGAATCATTAAAATCTGAATTAGCTAATCTCAAAATGTTAGCCTCAAAAAGAAAATAAAACAAATTTTCTAATCTTTGCAATTACAACAAACTATTCCATGATTGCTTTTACAACCAGGACAACTTTCTGCTCCACCAAAATGACACTTGCATGAACATAATTCAGTAGGATCCTTCTTCAAACTCATTATATTGTTTGTAAATCATGATAATATTTCTACTTTTACAGTTTAAAGGAATTTTTTGAAAATTGTTATTTAGTATTATGCAAAAATCCTAACAACACGATTCAAATGAATTAATGCAAAAAAGTCAATTTTAATTATTATTATGCTGTATTAAGATAATATCAA
>JBFIEJ010000044.1:0-10250 GCA_041603475.1 Candidatus Nitrosopumilus sp.
CTCTCTCATAGATTTTGGAAGAGAGCGCATTACTTTATCTGTCATTTCATGTTCTTCATTAAGCAAAGTCTCAAAGTAAACAATACTTCTTCTAACTAAAAATTCAGGATCCCATCCCATAGAGTGAGAATTTTTTTTAGCCAATGCCATGGCATCTAGAAAATCACCTAATGCATATGCACCAATTCTATCAGCTACTGATAGGAACCAACCCATCTCAAGATAATGATCCTGATTCTTTTTGTCTTCGGATAATTTTGATTTTTTGAAAAATTCTGTAATGTGTGGACGAATTTCTTTGCTATGCAAATACCAAGGATACATTGTTCTTAAAATTAAAACTGCAACAAGATTTGGATCAATTCCACATTCTTTGAATAACTTGAGAAGATGATGATCAGATGCAACAAAGTTTGCAGCTAAAACTTCATGAGGTCTATCTTGCTGTTTATTAGGTTCATAATCATGAAATAGTGCAGCAGCATACAGATGTTTAAATTCATCCTGATGAATAGTATTTGTAAATTCTTCGCCTCGAGATGCCAAAAGTGTGTTATATGTAACAACTAATTCATGACTAGCATTATGATAGCCATAGTACTGATCATCTAAATGCTGTTTATCAAATTTCTCCAGACTATAATTTAGAATTTCTTGGTAGGCAGAATCTTTCAATCCTTCATTTTTCAACAAATCAATAATTACTTCACGCAGTTCTGAGACCGAAGGAATTTTAGTATTAGGCATGATAATTCTATGAATTATTCACCAATATAGGCATACACAATGAATTTCCCTAGTGTTTGGACAAAAATAATATGCAAAAATTTTGATGTATATACCAGAATCACTTCAAGTAGATAGATGAATTCTAAGAAAAAGATTATCGCATATCACAAATCAACATGCATTACTTGTAAAAAATCAATTACCGAGATTGAGCGAATGAATGCAGACATTGAAAAGAGGGATTTCTTTAAAGAACCATTCTCAGAAGAAGAGTTAAAAAAAATAATTAAAATGACTGGAAAAAAACCATCAGAGATGCTCAGAAAGAGAGATAAAAAATACAAAGAGCTAGACTTGGAAAACTCTAGCAAAACAGACAGTCAGATGATCAAGTTGATGATAAAATATCCAGGATTAATTTTGCGCCCAATAATAATTACAAAAAACAAAGCATTTGTAGGAAAAGTAGATTCTAAAAATCTAAAGTAAGATTAGGAATTTTCATTTTTATAGATTCGAATAGCTTCCAAGTGAGAGCAGTTGGCCTTTAGTCCTTTGCCATGATGAAATTTATAGAAATTTTTGAATCCAGGACACTCACATGTATCAGAAGTTACAAAGTAAGATTTGTCAGGATCAGAAGAAGATTTGATTTGAAATAAATCATCTTCAATTTTTACAACCCCTCCGCTTTCCACAAGTTTTTTTGCTTTTCGTATGGTATTTGCACTCATAATTTCATGATAATTCCATCATTTTTTATTCTTTAATTTTTTCCTGACATTTCCCCACTCGTCTCCTTCCTGAGCCATTGCGTTTTCATAAAGTAACTCAAAAGTCCATGATAATATCTCACCCCAAATGGCTTTGAGTGATTCATCATCAGTCCACATGATACTGGTTTTAACAGCAGTCATTGCAAGAATGTTTTGAGCGTTCTCAGTGGGTTTTTTATTCCATTTTTTCAATACCCTATCACAAAATTCTAAAATCTCAGGTTTGGTCAATACCAGTTTATCTGGATTAAAAGATGGCTTTTTAGACATGAGTATTTTGGAATAGCCTTTGTAAAATATTTTTAAAATTAATTATATTTTCATATATTCATAAAAACTTAAATGATATAATGACGTATATTTCTAGGACGAGAGCCTTGCTTTTCTGCCTAAAGTAGAGCCTGGAATTCGTTTCACTCTCGTCTGTTTTTTCTCGATTTGTGAATTTAGATAAAATAAAGGAGTTTTGAAATTACTCAAAACATATTACTAATTTTGTCTGTGATTCTGGAAGCATTCTCTGCAATAAACAGGTCTGTCTTCTCTAGGTTTGAATGGGATCTGACATTCATTTCCACAGTCACCACAGGTTGCGTCAAACATTTCTCTTGGTCTGTCGTCTCTAGAACCTCTACCGAATCTGGAACCACGATCATTTCTATTGAAATTTGATCTTCCTCCAAATCTAGAACCACCACTACGTGGTGCTGGCTTATGATTTTGGAAACATTCTCTGCAATAAACAGGTCTGTCGTCTTTTGGTTTGAATGGTATTTGACATTCATTTCCACAGTCACCACAGGTTGCAGTAAACATTTCTCTTTCTCTGTCATATGACATATCTTTCGCCTTTTATGAAAGAGCGCCGTAATTAAACTGTAGGAAAAATTCTTCACCACACCTACAAGGTAACTTGAGCGCAAATAATTTCAAATAATTATAAACCAATTTTCTCACTTTAGAGTATTGACTATGAAGAGATATGTTGCCACAAGGCTGGCTACAATGTTCGGAGTTTTGATGATTACCTTACTGATTACAATAATGCTTGTAGGCTCCAATATGGACACAATTTTGAAGCAGGGAGTAGTTTTCCAAGTCAGAGCAGAGGTTACTGAGAATCCAGCTATTGCTGAGAGTTTTTCATCAGTAGAGGAGTTTGAGTCATTTATTCAAAGTCAGATAGATCAGAGAATCAAGGTTTTGGGTCTTGATGAACCATGGTATTCCCCTCAAAGAATTGGAATTACTATGTACAAAATTCTATTACTTGATTTTGGACATGCAACATTTCTAACAAGTGATTCTGGTTCATCAGATGTCAAAGATATTATTTTTGAAAAGCTTCCCAGAACGGTTTTGCTCTTCACGTCTGCAACTATAATTATATCAATTATCGGAATATTTCTAGGGGCCCTGTCAAGTAGTAAAGTTGGTTCAGTAATTGACAGAATTACATCTAGTTTTGCAATAATTAGTTCCAGTTTCCCAGTTTGGTGGATTGGAATGCTTATGATATTCGTGTTTGCATTTACATATCAAATTTTTCCTGCCAGAGCAACACCGGACATTCCATCTTCTGATCCAGGTTATCTTGGAGCATTACTCTATCACATGGCACTACCATTAATTACAATTGTAATGATAGGTTTTGGTTCATGGGCATACTTGGTAAGAAATTTTATGGTAGGAATTATGCAAGAAGATTTCATCATTGCAAAAAAAACCATCGGTATAAAACAAAAAAGAATTATCTACACACATGCTCTAAAAAATGCTGCACCGCCAATCATTACTATTTTGGCATTAAGCTTGTCAGGTTCTCTTGGAGGTGCCATTATTACTGAGGCAGTATTTGATTGGCCCGGAATGGGAAGGTTGTACTTTGAAGCAATTACGGTAATGGATTTGCCTGTAATTATTGGGGCAACATACATTCTCACTGTTTTCTTTCTGGCAAGTATCTTCATAGCAGACTTGCTATACGGGTATTTTGACCCTCGTGTGAGGACAGGTCAATGAGCAGCATCACCCCTCAAGAAATCAAAAAAGAGTTTTTCAAAAGCAGACTAGGAATCACTGGAATCATTATTTTAGGGATTTTAATTTCAATATCATTTCTTGCCATGATTGCAATACCGGTTGAGACTTTTCAGGAATGGAATAATCCCGGAAGCTGGATATCTTATCCAAAGGTGGCAATTCCAGTTTGGGTAAATATTTTCATGACAGAGAAAATTCCAGAGCATAAAATTTTAGAAGAGCCAATAATTCAAAACATATCAGATGGTGAGATTTCACTTGATTCGCATCAATTTGGATTTAATTTTGATTATGGAGACTTTCCAAATGATTTCATCTATGAATTCTCTGCAGAATATACAGGAACCCCACTATTGCAAATTTCAGTGATCAGACCAGATGGAATTAAACTTGAATTGCTTTCAACATCTCTACCACATACTAGTTCAAAAACTATTCATAGCGAGCAGATTTTCTCAACGGACAATCTAATAAAGAAAAACGTCTTGTTGCAAGAAAAATTTTGGAAGTATGATATTAGAAAAAGATCAGTAGAAGACATCATATTCTCACAAGTGCAACAAAACGAACCGCTAAAAGGTGACTATTTTTTCATCATTAATTTGTACAGTACAAATTCTGAAAATAAGATTCAGGATTCCAAACTCATCATTGGAGGCAAGGCATTTGGGGTGATGGGAACTGATGAATTACGAAGAGATTTAGCTGTTGGGTTATTGTGGGGAACACCTCTTGCACTGTTTATTGGCCTAGTAGTTTCAATTGCATCAGTTATTGCAGGATTGCTTTATGGAGTGTATGCAGGATTCAAGGGAAAGAAGACAGACGAGGCAATGATGAGATTCAATGACGTAATCTATGCATTGCCTGCTTTGCCATTTTTGATAATTCTTTCAGTGACAATTAGCAATAGCATATTTTTGATGGTTGGATTTTTAATGATATTTGGATGGGTAGGAATTGCCAAAGTTTCAAGGAGCATGTCACTTCAGATAAAGACTCGTGGATATGTGGATGCAGCAACTATGATGGGGCAAAAAAACTCTAAAATCATCTTCAAGCATATTTTGCCACAACTACTACCCTATGCGTTTGCCAGCATTGCAATTTCAGTGCCTGCTGCAATTACTACTGAAGCTGGACTGAGTTTTCTAGGATTAGGAGATCCATCATTTCCAACATGGGGACAGATACTTCATGATGCAAATACGTTTGGCGCAGCTGCAAGAGGACTATGGTGGTGGATTATGCCCCCAGGAGTAATGATTGCAATCACTGGTTTGGCATTTGTATTCATTGGAAATGCACTTGATGCAATAGTGAATCCAAAACTAAAAAGATAGTTAGAAAGAATAACTGCGAATAATATCTATTGCAGGATCTGATAACTTTATTGTATATGTTAATGAATTAGGATCCTCTTTTGTTTCTGATAAAATTTCAGTAAACTTTGTCTTTTTGTCCTCAGTAGCTCCTGCCTCATGTGCACATAGATTGAATGCCTTGAGATTAAGATTATTCTTTAAAAGATGTGCAATGAATTTTTTATATCCTTCAGGATTGTCCCAGTCAATATTTTTTTCACGACATGCGGCAATCCAAACATCAACTGAGTTGTGAAAAATAACTTTTTTACGAATCTCTTCTAATGACATTTTTTCTCTCGTCTAAAAGTCTGCTCGCTGCATCTTTGATCCACAACGTGGACAAGAACCACCTTTGTGCTTGTTATTACAAACAAGACAAACATAACGAACCCCACTAGAACCTCCAGATGATCCCATTCCAAAGAAACCACCGCCACCAGTTCCAGATTCACTGCCATAACCCCTCATGCGACTCATGTATCGTCTTCTTAGTAGTAATGGAAATGCGATGAATATTGCAAGTGCTGCACCTAAGCCATATGGAAATGGAAGTACCATTTGCAATCCAATACTGATAGCTAGTGAGGCAAATAAGAAAATCAAATATGATTTGTAACTGAACAATTCAATGAAAGTACCTTCAAAAAAGGTTATAAAGTTTTGTCAATTTTATTCCTGTTTTCTTCAGGGAAATTATTCAATTGAAAGTGGGATTTCATTTCCATTACTATCCCATGCAAAAATTGAGTCATCATCGTATGGGGATTTTACAATAATAGATACAAGGCCAAAGAAATTATGAAGATCAGTTACTGAAGGCTCTGCTGAACCACTTGGATGCGAATGGACAATTCCAATATAGCTCATATCAAAGGGTAAAAATGAATGAGGGAATCCTGCAAACGTAGGTCCTGAATAATTAAAAGGTGGAATAACCAATCCATCTATCTTGATTTCACCATTTTTTGATTTACCTTTTAGAATTAGTATTCCTTCATTGGGATGCTTCATTTGACAGTATGATAGAATACTATCTAGTACATCCTTTTGCAGAGATACTTTACGTTCAAATTTTTTTGTTTTAAAAATCACAAAAACACTCCAATTGTTATCTAAATTAATTTTAAGATACTATGGTATATTTTGTATTACTAAATTGGCGTAGTTTAGATTCAATTTCAGAAATTAATTGCGGAATTTTAGAGTCAATCTCATCAATTTCACCTTGGAATGTTTCAGACTTTAATTCAAGGTCTTCTATGGATGTCAAATTTTTGTGCAACTCATTTTCTAAAGTATTGAGTTTCTCAGGTTTTAGGGATTTTAATTCAGATTGCATCTTTTCATATTTTTGTGAGTAACCAGAGACTTTGTCAACAAAGCCATCAAGGGCAACTTCGGTTTCAGTAAGAAGGGATAGTGTCTTTTCAACATCTTTGACAGAAATTGAACCGGATACTATTGCTTTTCGAATGTTCTCCAGAATTACAATCACTGAATCCTTGTTTTCTGGCTGTAAAACATCAATTGGATTTTCAACTAATTTAGATAGAATATTTTTTTGATCTTTGTCAAGGGAGGATGCATACTCGTATCTGCTTAATGGACGAGAGATTTTTGTAAATTGATCATCAATCTCATGTTTTATTCTTGATTTTTGAGATACAAAGTCATCAAAGGAATTTTTTAGATCTAAATATTGTTTGTAGTTATCAGAGGACTTTATTTCTTCAATTAAGTTTTTTATTTTCTCAGATTGGGATTTTAGTTTATCAATATTTTTTATTGTGTCCAATATCTTTTGGGATTTTTCAGATTTTGTTTTTTTCATGTTCTCAATTTCAGTGAGATTTGAAATGATTTGTTGTGAAGTATCATTGTGAGATTCCAGATTTTTGAGAATTTTGGAGATTTCTGAATGATTGGAATTCATGATTTCAAGATTTTCTTTTAATTGGGCAGCATATTTTTTGGCAAAAATATGAATGACACGGGTTTGTCTTCCAAGTACATCACCGACTTTTTTGAGAATTTGGTTTAATGCAGAGTGTAAAACAGGTAAATCATCAATTGATGAAATCTGTGGTAGTGGTGAGACATCTTTTTTGATTACATCAATTACTTGTTTTTTTCCCCTAACTACAATTATGGCAAGATGTTTGTCAATATCATCTACATTGAGATTGTCTTTCTCTAAAACTCGCCCAATTTTTATTAGTTCCTCAATTAATGGGGCAGTATTATTTCGCAGTATTTTCAATTCTGATAGTGCCTGTGACTTTCGTAATTTTATTAATTCTCTTACAACATTTTCTACATTAGGTAAAGGAATTTCTTTATTTTGAGGAGATTCTTCAACGGGTAATTTCTCTGGCTTTTTTTTGCCCCATCCAAAGACCATTTGTTAATATTGTCCAATGGGGATTAAAAATGGTTGGACACTCAAAATTTAAAATCCATAAAATATGATGACAAATTATGGTAAAAAAAGTAAAAAAGTCATTTCATACAGGACTAGTAAAAAAAACCATTAAGATTAAAGCATCAAAAGAAAAAGTTTGGAGGAAAGTTAGCAATATCGTGGGATTGCCAACTTGGCTAATAGATGTAAAAAAGACAGTGTACCTATCAAAAAAGAAAAAAGACGTAGGGGCTGTTAGATTAATCACATTTGCTGATGGTAATCAAATAGAAGAGCATGTTGTTGCCTGGAAAAATGGAGAATATTTCACATACATTGCAACAGATGGACTTCCACTAAGGGCATATGTTGCAACAATCTCAATCAAGGCCAAATCAAAGAACCTAGTTGAATTAACTTGGCAGTCTTATCTGAATAGCAAAAAAATGACAGAAAAGCAGTTCATAGAGTTTATGGCATATTTGGGATCCTTTTATGAAGCATCACTTGAAAATCTAAAAAAACTTCTTGAGAAATAACACTAGATTACCCAAGGGTCAAACTGTAAATATGATTAATAGAGATTGTGAATTGTGAGTGACATGCGATTTACCATGATTGGTATTGCATTGATTTTTGTAGGATTTATCATTCTAGGAGTTTTTGGAGAAAATTATCAAGCAGCCACTTTGGAATCAAATGAATTTGGTACATGCTATGAATATTTTGATGATATGCCCCCTGCAGAAATTAATTGTTCATTTAAGATAATGGATCAAACAATATTTTTTGGTCTAGTGATAGGGTTCATCGGTGCAGGAATAATTTCACTAGTCAAAGGTGCCAAAGGAGATTGGGATAGTAAAGTAAAACCAGAAGATGTTGTAGGTCCTGGAAGACGAAAAGATGAAAATTCTGAAGAGTCAGATAAGAGCTAATTAGTTAAAGTTTGTAAAAGATCTGCCATCTTCAAAGGTTTTGAAATTATTTTTTTAATTCCATATGATGAAAGAAACTCTATTTCAGCTGCAGTCATTGCTAATGCAGTAATTATGATAATTTTCTCAAATTCTTTAAAATTCTCTTTGCTGAGTTCTTCGACTACATCTATCCCATTAAATTCAGGCATTGCAATATCTAGTAGAATTTTATCAAATTTCTCATTTTTAATGGATTCCAATCCTTGCTTTCCATCATGAACTATCTTTACCTGAAAATTTGACTTTTCAAAAAACTCCTTGAGCATATCAGTAGTCTCAAAATTGTCATCAATTATCAAGAATTTCATATCCATTTTTGATTGACCATTATAGCCATAACCTTAAAGGAATTTTATTTTTTACAATTGCTCTAAAAAATATAGTCAAAAAAGATTATGATTTTTTAGATTTTAGTTTCTCATAATCTTCAGGGTTGTCTTCTTCCAATCTTTGAAAATATACTTCTTCATACGGCATTTTTTCTCAGTTAAACATTACAAAATTTGCATTTAAGCTTAAGGAATGATTCATACTGCTAGTCACAACATCAATGTCTGAAATTTATGAGACAGTCATATCATTATCTAGAAAAGAGCTTTAGGTTAAGGGTGCCATTAGAAAAGTCATTAAGCAAAATCCCATGGGTTATTTTTTTTGTAGTGGGGGTACAATTTCATTTTCTTGCAGTGATATTTCCAGAAATTAGAGATTACAATATTCATATAATCGGAATCAGTATTGCGGTAATTAGTGCTATTTTGATTTTGATTCTATATACCGTAAATCGACGAAATGGGCAAAAAATGTCAGATTTGGAGTCTCTGAGATGAAAATTTTCTCATCATTACATGACCCGAAAAAGGAGAGATATGCTGTGTATTATTCAGTAATTTTACTAGTGATAATAATTTCAGTAACTCTACTAGTGACAGGGATTTTTGAAATTAGTCCTGTTGAAGGAACCCTGATGTTCTTTGAAGGATTTGTAGCCTTGTTTATGTTATCAAGACATGAAAAAGTATCACATTCTTTTTCAAATCATTTGTCCAAAATTAATGTAAATTTTAAAAACTGTTTTAATATTATATCAAAAGTAAATTTCAGAGCAAAGAATTAAGATCCTGATTCTATAATATTTTTCATGTTTTCAAATATCACACTTAATTCAGTCATCCTTTTATCAAATTGATCATCGGTAAGTTCTTCAGGTTTGTTTAGTGTGATGATCACTTCAGAGAAATCCCCACTAGGGACAACTCTCATTGGTACATCCCATGAGGATTCTGCATCTACGTATTTGTGATCTAAAATTCCTAGAGATTTATTTTCGTTAAATTTGAGTTGCGAGGGACCATGAGGACCGGTAAAAAACCACCAACCATCATCGTTAATTTTTGCATCAGGCATCATTTTTGGAGGAACTTGCAATATTGCATCAAAAGCATCTCCTGTCTTTTTCTTTACAGTAAAAGTGATTGTTCTAGATCTGGTCATAAACGAAATGACAGTCAATGATTAAAAAAGATATAGTATCATTGATAGGAATCTAAGAAACTATTTGTTTAAAAATTCCTTTATTTTCTTTAAATTAGAAACATTTGATTCATGAAACATTACCATAGATTCTGCTAATGAGTTTGGCAAGACAGTTTTAAGATTGGCAACTAATTCATCCCCACTACTGATCATATTATCAATTAGTTTTTCAATCTCATTTTGATCTTTAGTCAATTAAATAGTATAGTGACTAATCTTAATTATCTTTTTTTATGAGAGTTCCAGTAGAACGTACCTTTGGAAGTTTTTGGATATTCCAAGATACTATTTCTCGAACCTTTTCGAAATTTTCGGCTTGTAATTTTACCATCATATCATGAGTGCCAATTGTTTCAAAGACATCTTTTACTTGCTCAATCTCCTTTAATTTCTCAATGATTTCAGCCTCTGCACCTAA
>JBFIEJ010000045.1:0-10243 GCA_041603475.1 Candidatus Nitrosopumilus sp.
CTAGATAGGATTAGGGGTCATCTAGATGGAATTGTTGGTTCCTCAGATCCATCTGCAATTAGAGCTCATTTGACTGCTATTCAAGCAGATTTGAGTTTGGTAATGGAAAAGGTTCCTGAAACAACTGATGCTAATGGTGAAATAATTGCCAAAAACCCTGTGTGGATATTTGCTACAGAATCTACTAACTTACTTCGAATTCAAAATGACATTAACACAATGATTGCAAGTATTGATAAAATTTCTACAGTTCCTAAAGATAGCTCTGCATATCATACAGGAATGCTTGATCTAAATGATCGTGCATTGTTGTTAAGAACAAACATTATGGATGCTACCCCTTACATGTACGTCAGTGTTGCAAATATTATATTCAGTACAGTTTGGATTGCAGCAATATTGGGTATCTTTGCTGCATTGAAAAGAAAGAAAGAACAACTCAAACAAGTAGATGAAACAGGCGTTTAAGAAATATTTAGATCCTTTCTAATTTCATCTACTGCTCTAATCCCATAGATGTCTCTTATCTGTTGAATTCTTACAGCTTCCTTTAACATGTCTCTGCCAATGGCATTTGTTAAAATTGAATAAACATCACTAAATCGTATCTCCCATTTATCTGCACAATCTAAAATTTTACTTACAGCCCATTGTCTTACTTCATGTGGTAGTGGGATTTTTTCACCTGATTCAATTGAAATTCTATCAAACAAATTTACAATTTCTGAAGTTTGCTGTGCCATCTTTTCAAGATCTTTTACATCTCCATACTTTGATTCAGCATTCATTCTGATGTTTGACTGATATTCTGAAAGTTTTAGCAAGGCCATCATCTCTTTTGACGAGTCACTTGATGCCTTGTTTGTAACATTTTTGACTGATTGTATCTCTTCAAATAATTTTTCAGATTTTTTATGGAATTCCGCAGTTGAAGCGTCTTGTCTTTTAAGGACATCTGAAACTGAGGCAATTTTTTGCTCAATGCTATTTGTTTTATCGAACACATTTGTTTTGAAGCTAGAAAAGTCTTCTTGAACTGATTTTAATCCCTCTCCTACAAATGCCGTTGAGTCTGCTCTATGAGATAATGTACTAATTTCAGTCTCAATTTTATCAATTTTTCCTCCCATTTCCTTTATTGATTCTAAACTGAGATTATCTATTGAATTGGCCTTTGAAGAAATTGTTTCAAATTGCTGTTTTAATCCATCAATTACTCCGCCAAGCGAATCAATTTTTGATGCTTTAGCAGATATTGCATCTATGGTTACTTTGATTGCATCTAATTCGGCATTTAGATTAGTTGATAATACTCCTTCAGTAATTTTTTCAAATTCTTGTTTTAGACTTTCAACGATTTGATTTCCTGTATCGAGTTTTGCAGTCTTTCCTGAAATCTCCTCAATACTGTTTTTTAGATTGTCCATTTCTGAACCGATTTGTAAAAATGAGTCTGTCTTTCCTGAAACTTTTCTTAGATCATCTCTTACTTCATCAATTCTCTGAGCAATTTTAATTATCATTTGAGAATTATTTTTGATAGAATTCATACTATCTTCAACCTGTTGAGATAATTCTTGAGATTTTGATGATTTTTGTAATTCAGAAATCCTGTTGATTTCCTCTTGTAGCTTTGAAGTTTGATTATTGATTTTAGTTACTAAATTAGACTGTGTCCTAACTTGATTTAACCCTGCATATAATTTCTGAGTGTCATCTTCAATGATGTTGATTTGTTTTGATTGTTTTTCAATATGTTCTAATGTTGATGTTAAGGTATCAATCATTCCTTTCATGGATAGCAAAACTTTTTGGTTTTCTCCAAAGATCTTTGTCATCACTTTAATTTCCTTTTGTAATGCCTTGTTAGAATCTGAAACAGATGCAACCTTCTTTAATAATGCTGATGGACTTGGCTCCTTTTTTGTAACTTTTTTTGATGAGGCTGATGTTTTTTTCTTTGAAGATTTTGAAACCATTCAAAGTAAATTAAAAATTTGATGATAAAAAAGTTAGGTCTAAAATAAAAAATGTAAAGAGTTACTTGTTTACAACTTCTGGTGCATGCAGTAGCTCATGAAAGGTCTTTTCAGCTAGACCATTAGCTGTTTCGATAAAACCTCTTGTACAAAATTCACATTGAATCATATAGTACGGTATGGTACCGTACTATTAATACTCGGGTAATTACATCGTTACCAGTAATGCAGTCAGATACCCCAGGTCATATCTCTACATTTTTTTCAGTTGACCTAATCATCATTCTACATTTGCATTATGATCACTGGGCATAAAGAGGTTAAACATTGTGAATTCTTCAGCCTGAAACAAAATAATTACTGTAAACATGTTTTAACGATTTTTTGATAATCATTTTTAAAGAAATTTACTAAATGAATACATGCAAAATATTTTTCTTCAATTAGATTCGTCTGAAATTCAATCTTCAATTAATAATACATTTTCAAGTTTGATTGAGCAGGTTACTCCTGAACTTCCTCATACAAGTTTTGTTACTGATTTAGCTTTTATCATGATCATTGGTGCCGTTGTTACTTTAGCATTTTTTAAAATCAAACAGCCGTTAATTATTGGATATCTTTTTGCAGGTATGTTAATTGGTCCACTTTCACCCTTTTGGTCTTGGGTTTTACCTGAAGGTGGTCCTTCTAGTGATGTTTTAGGTGGGGTGGGAATCTTATCTGATATTTCTGCTTTGAATCTTTTTGCAGAGATCGGTGTGATTCTACTTCTTTTTGTTATTGGAATAGAATTCCCTTATGCTAAAATTCGAAATATTGGACGTGTTGCAATAGGTGTTGGAACTATTGGATTATTTTCTACGTTAGGTGTGATATTTTACACTGCTACTGCATTAGGAATGAATTTCATGGATGCTTTGTTTATTGCAGCTGCATTATCTATTTCCAGTACTGCAATAATTGTAAAAATACTTGAAGAGATGGGTAGGATCAAAAAGGAATCTTCTATCCTTGTTTTGGGTATTTTGATAGTTGAAGACGTTATTGCAGTTATTCTAATCTCCTCATTGCAATCTATTGCCTTAGTTGGAACTGTTTCAATTGAATCAGTTGTTGTTGTTGTTTTAGTTGCAACAGGTCTGATTGTAGGTACATTTACTGTTGGAACTCGTGTAATCCCACCATTAATTGATAGAGTGGCTGCAGCTGAGCACCGTGAGATTTTACTTCTCAGTGTTTTAGGAGTGTGTTTTGGTTATGCATTATTGGCAAATATTGTGGGATTGTCAGTTGCCATTGGGGCATTTTTAGCAGGTGTTTTGGTAGCCGAATCAAAATCAGCTGAAGTTGCAAAACTACTTTCTAGTCCCATTAAAGATATGTTTGTAGCAATTTTCTTTATCTCCGTTGGTGCATTGATGGATATTTCACAACTGGAAAACTATCTTGTTGTGGCAATTGTGTTAATTGCTGTTGCAACAGGAATGAAATTTGGTGGAAATATGATTGGAAACATGATATTTCGGCAAAGAAGGGGAAAAGCATTACGTTCTGCATTTACTTTAGCAGCTCCTAGAGGGGAATTTTCAATTGTGATTGTAAAAGCTGGCGTTGATATTGGAGCTGTGAGTTCTTTCCTATTCCCATTGATTGGAATAATTTCTATAATTACTGCATTTATTTCCCCATTTTTAGTAAAGGCAGGGGATAAAATAATCCCTGTAGTGGAGAAGAAGAAAAATGTCTGATGAATTAAAACAATTGTTAGAGCGTGTACATGATGGAATCACAACTTTTGATTTTGATGGGAAAGAAACTCCTTGTATTGTAATTGAAGAAAAAAAATACGATGAAATGTTATCTAAAGTTGCAGGACAATCTTTGGCAATCAACACTGATCTAAATATCTTACAAGATGGAATGGGTAATGTGTTTGTTGAAATGGTTTTAACATTTTCAAAAGGAAATATTGTGGAAAAGTTTTTGGTTAATGCCAAAACTGATCTGGAATTCTTTAGATCTCTTGCAAAAACTTCGATGCTTGCATTATCTTCACCAAAATCAAATTTAGGTAAAGATAATGTCTTTATGATTCAATTACCACGTCCTGAAAAAGCAGTAAATGCTTTAGAGATCATTGAAAAAGCGCTTATTCCTAATACAGAAAGATAAGTGGTGCAGTTACCGGGATTTGAACCCGGGTCACGAACTTGGCAAGCTCGAATATTAACCAAACTGTACTATAACTGCAACAATCCTACAGGCTGAATTTGGATATTAAACTGTTTTTAACTATTTCATACAAGATAGATTATGGATGAAGTTCTGTTAAAGAAAATTGAACAAAAAATTCAAGAATCAATTTCAAACAAGGATGAAATTAAAAAATTGATTCAATTACTTTCAAACATTGATGATTCCAAATCATTTGCTATGGGTGTTATAGTAGGTAGAATTTACAATGCATTTTACTACCAATCTAAAAGAATTCTTAATCGAGAACCTACTAAAGATGAATTTGAAGAATTTTTAGAATTTGTTAATAAAAAGAAATCTGTTTTAGAAAATTTATGGTGATTCTTTATTCCATTCTATTACTTTGATTGTTGGCGTTCCTGGTAACTTTACACATGAACCTTTCAATGCTTTTTTTGCTGCCTCCAAATGAACATCTCCGTTAACAAACATTTCCATTATGCATTGACCTTGACTGACTCTAGCTCCTAAACTAACTGCCTTACCCCAAGATCTTCTCATTCCTTCTGAAACTCTGTCTGCACCTGCTGTTGCAATCTGTTTGTTTTCTCTTAGAAGATTATGTGGATAAATTCTTAATCTTGAATAGTATCCTGATTCACCTGTAGTTTTCTCTAAAGTCTTGTTTGCTGCCAATCTAGTTGATTCAATTGCCATGTGTCTGATCTGAATTTTTTCATTTAGTAGTAATTGAACACAGTATTGGTATGTTCCTCTCTTCCCACCTTGAAATTTTGCAATTTTTATTTGTGGTTTACCTTTGATGTACTCTTTTCTGGTAAATACTTGCCCATGTCCTGTTCTATAATTGGCACCATGCATGATAACTTGAAGCAAGAATGCCCATATTTTAACGGTTAGCCAAGACTGACTCCTATTTTCCAATGCTTATATGGAAATCCTTTATTTTTCTCATCATTATGGAAGATACCCTTATTGTCAAAGGTGAGATGATATCAAATCAAGCATGCATTTCTGACAAAAAAATGATTCATGAATTAGATCAAAAAGGATATGGTGAATTAGAGAAAGAAAAATTATTCTTAAAACAATTTGAAACTCTTTACTTGCTTTATGCTAATAGATTTATTTTGAAAAAAGGAAAAAAACAAATTGATTTTGATACGTTTATGGGGATTTGTCAAAAAACTGATTCAGATGTTTTAACAAAATTTTTGATTTATCGTGATCTTCGAAATCGTGGATATGTTGTGAAAGATGGTTTTGGCTTTGGTTCTGATTTTAGAGTTTATGAACGGGGTCATTATGGTGAAAAAGGAGCCAAATTCTTAATCTTTGGTATGAATGAAGGCCAGCAAGAAAAAATGGGAACTTTGCAAAAAAAGATTGAAGACATTACACAAATGGGCAAAGAACCAATAATTGCTGTTATTGAACGACGTGGAGAAGTAATTTACTATAAGATTAATCGTATGAATTTTCTTGAAAATAAATCTAGATTAGAAGAATCTTTCCAACTTTAATCTTGCATAATCCATTCAGATGAATATTTTAAAAGATTATTTTTTTCTGCAAACATAAAATCGTATACTTCAACATATTTTGTCTTGTTTTGCCAAAGCTCTTCAAAGTCTTTCATCTTTCTCTCTACTCTTGATTTATCATTCCATGAAGTAAACACGTCTACTGATTCAAAATCCCGTGTTTGAGTGGAAAATGATTCCCTTGATGTCCCAGTGAATGCAACAGCTTGATCTTCTTCATCTCTGAAAATCCCTATTCTTTCTGAGAATGAATTTGCAACTTGTTCTGAATTTGGAATAGCTACCTTCATCTCTATGAGGCCATTGTCTACTATGTCCTGGAGTCTCTGAATTTTTGTATCTTTAATTAAATGACCATCAAATGACTTTGTGTATTTTTCTGAAAATAGTTTTGTTAATAGATTCAAATCACCTGTCCTGAATCTATGTCCTGTGATGATTCTGATTTTGGCTTTTCCTTCCGCGAAATTTTCAAAAGCCATTGATAATGTTGCCAGAGTTTGAATTGATAGAAAATCAACACATCTGTCATACTCTATACAATTACTTAGACATGGGATGAAAAACTCTGCAACAATATCGTCCCTATCTGAACGATATTCTTCTTTCAAATTAATTTCTCTTAATCCCATAATAAATAATCAGAATTTTCTTATTTAAAGAAACAAATTTGAAATACTTTCAGTAGGTTTTACAAAATCCGTAATACATTCCATGTTTTTGGATATAAAGAAAATCAAAATTCAAAGAATTTCTTATTCATAACAGCTGGTAATAGTTTAAGAAAAAAGAACAGATAAAGATAAAATTATTCTTTATAATGAACAAGCAAGGAATTTTCCATGACAGGCATCACCGCTATAATGTTTTCGCCTTTTTCAGCTAGAAAGTCATTTACAACATCTTGAAGATATACTCCTTCAGAGAGTCCTTTTGTTTCAAAATAGCGAATTTTATGAATCATTGTACTGACAAATACATTTACAAGTCTATTATACTTTGGAATTCAACAAAATGTAATTTTTTAATGCTCCCATCGGGATTTGAACCCGAGTCACTGCCTTGAGAGGGCAGTATGCTTAACCGGACTACACTATAGGAGCTTGTTGAAAACCAAATCAAATCTCAATTTAAAGGAAATGTTTTGACTTTGAATGAAATAGTAAAACTTTGTGAGTTTGCTCCTTTATAGAAAATTCAACTAACTAGATTACATGAATCTGCAACTACTAGTAAAGGAACAAGGATTCTCAGATTTTCCCGTTGGCTTGGGTGGTTGTAGAAATAGAGGAAATAATTTTGACGTATGTACATATGATCTATTTGTCTTTGATGGAAAATCAGAACAAGATGAAATTTTACAATATCGTGATGAATTTCTGACAATACACCATTCATCATTATCTGAAACTAATTCAAGAAATTTACTGCGATATGATAATCTGAAAATTATTCATGATGAATCTTGGGAATTGAGAATGCTATTAGCAAAAATTAAAGAAAAAAGATCTTCGCTTTTCTCAGATTATGCAAAGAATTGCTTGATTGAATCTCAATTTTGTTGTCAAAAAACTAAAGAAGCAATTGAATCCTCTAATACTTTTGCACCCTGTTGGCAAAAATGTGCATCTTACTATCTGGCAGATGCAATCTCCTCTCTAAATCAATTATCCTCTAGTCCATCACATATGCTTGAATCTCTTCGGAAGCTGGTAAAAAATAACATCAATGAACATATCTCAATTGTAACCCAAACAGTTGGCATAGAGAGAGCAATTCCATCTTTGCTGGAAAGAATGCTAAAATCCACTATTGGATTCTCTGATATGGTAGAAAAAAATAATCATTCTCAAATAATTCAGGCAAAACATGATTATTTTGTAAAAAATTCTATGCTGTCTGATTGCTATTTTTATTTGGGCTACATAAACAAGGAAAATTTCATCAAAGTCAAGAATACTTTGAATAAAGAACCTGATCTAATGTATATCCTAAAAATTGGTTTTGATGTTGAGGCTGATTCTAATTTACTACTTCAGCAGGCAAATCTTATCCAAAAGTCCTCAAATGATATTCTTGAGATAGTTTCAAAAATATAGTGTTCTTGGATTCTGTACTAACCTTTTAAAACAAGTAATATTACTGATTTATCATGGTAGATCAAGCATGTGGATGCGAAGCTGAGAGCGGCGATCCAGATTATTCATGCGATTGTGCTATGCAAGGTCACTGTATATGCAGCGCAGATTGCAAATGTTCAACCGACGTTTGTAAAGAGGCTGTCGGACAATTATAATTCGATAGTTACTTACAATCTTATTTTTTCTTTTTAAAATTAATCTTCTTCTTCTTCAAAGCCCCAAGATTTTACTAATTCTTTTTGGAACTTGTCTGATTGTTTTTCATCTAATGCAAATCCACAATTCTTATGGGTAGGAACCACTGTCATTCCATCTAATTTGAATTCAACTTCAAAGAGGTGAACTTTTGAGCATTCGCACATTTCTGGAATTACTCTGAATTTTCCTCTATATTTGCTTATTTGAAATCTTATCTGCTTGTTATTATCTTATTTTTTCCATTTATGAATAACGTTTAACTATCCGTTTTGCCCATTTTTAGTAGATTTGAAAGCAATTTTTCTAATACTTCCAGTTGTCGTGGCATTATTCTTTGGTTCATTAATGATTCCATCTAGTTTTGCACAGTATGAAGGTGGAGGTGTGAATAAAGATGGAATATGGTATGCAGGTGAAGGACTCCAAAAAGGTGATTATTTTGAATACGATATGTGTCATGTAGATTACAAAGAATGTGCAAAATTTGAGTTGAATATGTGGATTAAAGGAGACAAACAAGTTGGCTCTGAATCAAAATGGCTAACAGAAGTTGTAGTTTATGATGGTAATAAAATAATTAAAGGCGAAATGGAGTTGGGAAAAGTTGCTCCTGAACCAACTGGTGGTAGCGAAGAACTTGGAATTTACCGTGGTGCATTCAAGTCCTCTGTTGCATGGTTATCAGCTTTTGCAACAGCTGATGG
Organism: Candidatus Nitrosopumilus sp.; assembly: GCA_041603475.1. Classification (GTDB taxonomy): domain Archaea; phylum Thermoproteota; class Nitrososphaeria; order Nitrososphaerales; family Nitrosopumilaceae; genus Nitrosopumilus. Next base: position 8,787 of record JBFIEJ010000045.1, read on the forward strand.
AAGTTCTGGTGGTAAGGGACCAAAAGAATTCAGTGCCCAATCTTGGGGAAAAATTGGAAACATAGGTGGTCAACAAGTAGCCCCACGAGCACTTGAAACAATAACTGTTCCTGCAGGAACATATGAAACAGTTCAAGTTGGTTGGAAGACAGGTGGTGCCACAAGTAAGGTTTGGGTTGTAGATAATTTCCCATTTCCAATAAAGGCAAAAACTTTCACTCACGTTTCTGAAGGGATTCCTCCAACTGAATACGAGTTTACATTATTGAAATATCAAAAAAACATTCAGACAAGTCCTTTTACTAAAGTTGTACCTACTCCCTTAGGTGGAAAAGCAGGATGTGATGGTAACTTTGAAAAAGAAGTTAGTATAAAGAAGCCAACTAATAATTTTGATTACCAAATACATGCATTTTATGGTCCAGAAGATCCTGTTGAGGGATGTGACATGCAATGGTTAATCAAATTTATCAGTAAATACGATGATACTGAATTTTTGAATCAAGTTCAATTTGATTTTCTTGTAGTTGATAATAATTTGACTCCGCTAAGATCTATTGCACAGGAGGAGGGAAGACAGTTCCTGTATTCTCCATCTGGTCAGTATATTCTTGATATGACAATAAAAGAAAAACCTGGTACTGCTAACTATGTAATTTGGATTTATGGATTAGCACCTGAAGGAATAGTTCCATCGACTGCAACTGACTATCTAAAAATTCCAATAATCATCTATGGCGAAAAAGAGAGTTCTACTCAAAGTATTCCTGCATGGGTCAAAAATAATGCTGGTTGGTGGGCAGACGGCTCAATTGATGACAATTCATTCGTTCAAGGAATTCAATTTTTAATCAAAGAGGGAATAATGAAGATTCCTCCCACATCTCAAGGATCATCGTCTAGTAATCAAATCCCTGCATGGATTAAAACAAATGCTGGTTGGTGGGCAGACGGCTCAATTGATGACAATTCATTCGTTCAAGGAATTCAATTTTTAATCAAAGAAGGAATAATGAAGATTCAGCAGCCTACTGAAAAGAAAAAATCAAGCGGTGCAGAGCCTGAACCTTGGTATTGATTAGAATTTGAGACTCCTTCAAAGTTCTACATTCAAATTGTTGAATTTATCTATAATTGATAATGGTTAGCCTATTTAGATATCCAAAACGTCGTTTGAAAAAATTACTCAAAGACGGTGAATATGATGAAGCTGTAAAGTTTGGGAAAAGTCTAGAGGCTGAATTCTCTGAAGACCATGATTTCATGTTTATCATGGGCAGTGTTTATTTTATCGTTGAGGATGCAAAAAAAGCACTCCCTTATTTTGAAAAAGCATTTCAACTAGATCCAAATGATGTTGAAAACCTAACTCTTAAAACAAATGTTCATTTGGCTTTGGAGCAAAAAGACAAGGCAATTGATTGCTGCAAGAAAATAATTGAATTAGATCCAAAGAA
>JBFIEJ010000046.1:0-10123 GCA_041603475.1 Candidatus Nitrosopumilus sp.
TAAATCACACCTAGCGAAAGCTATGTGTTTTTTAATTTTTAATCCACCTAGTAAAAACTATACACGACTAAATCTAAAATGACTTTTTTTATTTTCAAGAAAGCCTATCTAATTTCTTATCCATTATTTTTACTTGATCAATTAACTCATTTACAATAATATCAAAATTGTATGTCTTTTTCTTTTTTGGATGACTGTCTCCATCAGACCAATCAAGCATTGCCTCTAAGATTGTCATTACTTGTAAAGAGTAATCAATAAGATCCTTGATAGTTAGATTTCTTTTCAGTTCTTGCTCATTTGGATAAATTTCAAGATTACCATTATTGTAAATTCTAAATTTTTGCTTTGATATGGCATTTCTAAAATCTTCTAAGAATAATCTTTTAATTGAATTTTTTAATTTTTCAGGATATTGCATCTTGTTGCAGATTTTTTTAATCATGATGTTTAGCATTGTATTTTCATCAAATCCTCCCTTGAGCATAGCTGGATTGACTATGATTTTTAGAAATGTGTTGATCAAGTCTAGATGGGAATTGATGTATGATATTTGTGAATAAATAGTAAAAATTACCATTTCATCATAATGGGTCTGAAATGTGTCTAAATTACTTAGAATCTCTGTAGTTGAATTTGAAAATGATTTTTGAAAATTTAGAAAATTCTTGAAATATCCTTCATCATAATATTTAATGTTAAACTGAATTAATCCCTGTTTTTCAATATCGTCTAAAATAACAAAAATAGCTCTGTAATTTGGACTGTCACTCACAAATTTTAAAAATAAATAATGAACTTAAGGATATCTTACAAATTTGAAACTTCCAAAAAGTTAGAAAATCTTATTTTATGGATTTATTGTAGTGCGAATTGAAAATCCACTGACAAAATTACAACTGTCTCCTTGGTTTGTGGGTTCAGTTAATGGAAGCCAAAATCTCAAGAAATACTCTCCTGGCTCACCTACAAAATCAAATTCCCCTTCCCAACCCGTCTGGTCTCCAATTTCTGAAATTGGTTTGTCTAAAAATTCAAATGAACCTTTTTGCTCTCCTGTATTTTTCTGAATTAAATCATCACCACTTACTGGAAAAGAAAAATGTTCTGCTACAGTTGTAATTACTGCTGGATTGATTTTCTTATCTGGATCATTTTTTTTGAACCATTTGTTGGTTGCTGTAAATTCCTCATCAAAGAATTCTGTTGATAGGGGTACTGGTGTTGAAAAACCTATCTTCATTTTTGCATCATCATGATTTTCACCATTGACACATTCTCCTGTGATTTTTATCTGAATCTGCTTAGGTTTATCTGGTTTCTTAGCATCAAGTAATTTTAGGTATACGTCTGGAATTCCGTCAAAATTAAAATCATCGGTTCCTTCAAACTCTATCATTTTCATTTTTTTGACATGTTTCTCTTTAAAGGAATCCTTTACATTTGACCAAGACTTCTCAAATTTTTTAATAGCTTTAACATATTCTGTGTTCTCCATTAGAATTAATCCTTCATCAAACTCTTCCATTGCTTTATTCAGTTTTTTAACTCCCTTTTCACTCATTATGACATCTTTTGCATCATTTATTGCATTTTCTGCAAGAATTTTATCGACATCAACTAATCTAATGATTTTATTTAGGATCTGTTCTTTGATCAAACTTGATTCTTTTTTATCATCAAGTATGTTTTCTAATTTCTTAACTGCATTTTCTTCATTTTTAAAAATTTTTTTTCCATGTTTGAATTTCAACGAAGATTCATCTTCCCATAATTCTGAATCTAAACTTTCAATCATTGATTTAATTGCTAAATCTAGATTTTTTTCTGTTTTTTTGTTAATGTCTGATGAGTTCCTAAGTATTTCCGTTTCTTTTAATACCTCAATTTTTTCTTGCATTGGAGTTTGACCAAAAACCTCTCCATTAGTCATGTAAAATCCCCAAGTTAGTAGAATGACTGAGAAAAAGATTGATGCCTTTCTCATAATTTTTATAAATTTTTACAGTATTTGTTCTTTGATTGTTGTAACTTTAAAAAATGACTTTTCTCAGTTGAATGCTTTGTAAATCAGGTTCTAATTCTCTTCAAATTCTATGTCGTTTTGAAGTTCATCTGGTAATCCTAACCACCACTTGTTATCATTCTCAGACATTATTGCAAAAAGATCTATGGTTCCTAATAGATCTGTTGGTTAATTCTTCAGAGTTTTTGTTTAACAAAATCTGACAAAATCTAATCTTTTGAATAGCTGATATTTGTAGTGTTCTCATTATTTGAAATTTTTATGACAATGGTGTCCCCTAACTTGTTGAATATTCTTTGGCGTTTTTCATTTGTTAAAATCCAGCCTAGAATCACATCGATGGGTAAAAGGAAGGATTTTCCAAAACTGCTAATCAAAATTCCCTTTATGGTGGGTGCATTTCCATGAATATCTGTGACCCTTAGATTGAGAACTTTCTTTCCAATGGTTTGACCAGTTTTAAATTCTAAAATTCCCCAATAAACAAAAAATGCAATACTGCTTGGAAAATATTGCACACTTTCAGCCCAAAAAATATTCTCATTTTCAAAATTCAAGGTTCCAAATACTGCAAAAATTATTACAGTCACGATAATTGAGACTATTATAAAATCAATTATCCATGCAAAGAACCTATCTGTCCATCTTGCCAGTATGATGTTCTTTGATGTTTTAGAATCAGAATTGCTCATAGGTTTACCATATATTTGAAATTAATAAAATGTGTTAATCATTAGTTGGTTTAAAATGAAACACATCTAATTTATCGATGTAAAATACGATTATTCATATGAAAGCAAAATTTGCAACATCCTGTTGTTCCTGCGGTGATAAAATTCAACCTGGAAAAGAGATCTTAAAAAACAAAGATGAACAATGGGTTCATAAACACTGTGCTGAGGATTCTGAAGGATTACCTTAGAAATTAATAGATCTTTTTAAGATTAGTTTTTGAATTATTTTTGAAATCATTAAACCCACTTGATATCTTTCTTTGGACATTTAGACGAAATGAAAAAGATGTTGTAAATTTGTATAATTCACTTTCACCTGTAATGCAACTTGCAACTGGAGGCTCAATGCTTAATTTTGGCTATTGGGATGAAACTACACAGGATCCAATTAGTGCACAAAATAACTTATGTTCTTATTTCGCCAAATTGAGTGAACTTGAAAATGCCAAATTAGCAATTGATGTTGGCAGTGGATTGTCAGCACCTGCTATTTTTTGGAGAAATAATTTTCAAAATCTTTTCATTTATTGTGTCAATATAAATTATCTACAACTACGTCATAGTGGCCCTCAAAAAAATATCACTAGTGTTAATTCATCCTCTACAAAACTACCATTTGCAGATAAATCCGTTGATCGTGTCTTGGCTTTAGAATCTGCACAACACTTCAAACCTCTTTCAGAATTTATTTCTGAATCAAAACGAATCTTAATTGACTCTGGATTACTAGTGATGGCGATTCCTATAACTCTAAATCGTACATCATTTTCAAAATTAGGCATTTTAAAATTCACATGGTCCTCAGAACATTATGCTTTAGATGATGTAAAGGACTTATTGGATTCAAACAGATTTGAAATTATTGAGGAGTCTATGATTGGCTCATCAGTTTATGAACCACTGGCAAATTATTATGTCAAAAATAGAAGTAAATTAAAAAAATTGATTTTAGAGAAATACCCAAATTATGTAGAATCTGTCCTCTTCAAATCAATTAATAAAATGAAAACTGCTTCTGAAAAGAAAATTATTGATTATGTTTTATTAAAATGCAAAAAACGATGACTTTCATTATTGGCTAAGTTTTTATTTTTGATATTTTGATGTACTTTAGAATGTCTGAATCTTCGATGAAATTATACGGTGAAAAATGCAATCAACTACTAGAGGAATCTGAGATCAGATTTGCAGGGATAGTTGATAAGGATGGCAAGTTAATTGCTGGGGGCTTCAAAAGTGGTCTAACCCCATATGAGGGCGATGAAACAAGATTACAGTCATTCTTTGAATTTGTCTCCAAAGCCTCAATTAGAAAAGAATATGATGAGAGCCTTGGACCTATTAACTACCTGGCAGCCCGAAGAGATAAGGCAGTTTTAGTTAGTTTTCCATTTCCAATAACACAAATTCTCTTACTGATATCTGCAGAACCATCTGCCAATATTGAAAGTTTAGCAAAGAAGGTTGTAGAGATTTTCACTGATGTTTGCTGACATGGAAAACCTGCCAAATCCTTAAATCCAAAATCACAAAGTCGAATCATGCATAATTTTTTACTGGTTTTTATTTCTGTATTGCTTGTATTTTCAGTTGTATCTGCCAATGCCGAAATTCTGAACTATTCTACAAACAAATCCCTTTTTCATGAGGGTGACACTTTAATTATTTCTGGAAATGTCTCTTTTGATCCTTCTATCCCATTTGTGACAATTCAAATATTTACACCTGGTAAATCTAATTTTGCTGATTTCAATACTATTCCTGTAAAACCTGACGGGAGTTTTTCTGCTGAGTTTAACGTAGGTGGCCCAACATGGACTTCTGACGGAATTTATCCTATCAAAGTCACATATGGTGAAAATTTAGAAAAATCTATCGAATATAAAAAATCTCAAATTCCGAATCCTCCCACTAAAATTCCATCACTATCTATTGAATCTAAATCTGAAACAAAGCCCTCTCCTGTAATTCAGCCCAAATTCACAACACTGAAATTTAAAATTCCTGGTTTTCCATCCTATGATAAATCTCCTCAATATTATATTGACCGATATAATGCTGAACCCAATTACAAGTCATGGTTTGATTCGCAATTTCCAAATTATTCTATTGATGATGTTGTAGGTTACAAATCAACTCATATTGAAAATTTTCCATCCTATGATAAATCTCCCCAATATTATATTGATCGATATAATGCTGAACCCAATTACAAGTCATGGTTTGATTCTCAATTCCCTAAAAGTTCCATTTACAATATTTTGGGATATGACAATCCTGTTTCAGTACCTGATTGGATTAGGATAAATGCAGAATGGTGGGCAAGTGGGAAGATTACTGATTCTACTTTTATTACTGGAATAGAATTTATGCTGGAAAATAATATCATCATCATTCCCAACCTTCCAAATTCAAATTTTTCAGGAGATGAAATTCCTGATTGGATTCGTAATAATGCTCATTGGTGGTCTCAAGATTTGATCACAGAGGATGAATTTGTAAATTCTTTAAAATTTTTAATTGAAGAAGGAATAATTATTATTAATTAATATTGTTTCGAACCAATAGTTTTAATTTAGATTCTCTATACATAAAATATTGAAAGCAACATTTGGTGCAGGATGTTTTTGGCACGTTGAGGATCTACTTAGTAAAACTAAAGGTGTTAAATCAACTACTGTGGGGTACACTGGAGGACAATTAACTAATCCAACTTATGAAGAAGTTTGTACTGATAGGACAGGGCATGCAGAAGCTGTGGAAGTTGAATATGATCCCAATGAAATATCTTTTGAAGAACTTCTTGATGTTTTTTGGAATAACCACAACCCAACAACACTAAATCGTCAGGGACCTGATGTGGGAATTCAATACAGATCAGCTATTTTTTATCACACCGATGAACAAAAAGAAATTGCTGAAAAATCAAAACAAAACCTTGAAAAATCAGGCAAATTTGAAAATCCAATAGTCACTCAAATTGTTCCGGCTCCAACCTTTTACAAAGCTGAAGAATACCATCAAAAATATTTCAAAAAACAGGGATTGTCATAAAATCATTTTACAATTACTACAGGAATTTTTGAAGTGTGTATTACATAATTTGAAACGCTTCCAAAGAACATCTCTTTTGTTGCACTTCTCCCCCGAGAACCAATAACAATTAAATCAAAATTATCTTTTCCTTGGGCAATTTTAATAATATTGTATCCAATCTCCCCTCTCATGATTTTTTCATGAAAAACAATTCCGTTTTGTGCAGCCAATGTTTTAGCATCTTCCATGAATTTTTTGACTTGTATGTTTAGTGCTTTTTCTACAGATCCAACTCCTTTGAACTCCGAATGAGGTGGGGCATAAATTGAGTATACCCCAGTAATTGTTGCACCGCAATTCCTAGCTAAAGTAATCCCCATCTCTAGCCCTCTGAGGGAATTTTTAGAGCCGTCTAAAGGAACCAGAATTTTTGAAATTTTCTTTTTTATCACAATCTAACCCTTTGTATGATCCTAAAAAACATAGTTCTATTTTCTTAAAATTGAAATCCAAAAAATCAACTAATTTTGATGATCGGCTAATTAATCAATATTTATCTACTGATAATAATTGAAGCTAAATTAGTGGAAGAAAAATTTCTTCAAATTGGTGGAAATAAGATCAGATATCTTGAGTCTGGTGATTCTAATAATGTTCTTGTTCTTGTACATGGTCTTGGAGCATCTGCTGAAAGGTGGAATAAGGTAATTCCAATCTTTGCAAAATATTACCGTGTAATTGTACCTGACATTATTGGGTTTGGATATAGTGATAAACCACAAGTTGATTATACTCCTGAATTTTTTACAGAATTTTTAGACAGTTTTTTTAAAGAATCTAATATCAAACGTCCTAATCTTATTGGTTCGTCGTTGGGTGGACAAATTGCTGCTCAATATGCAACATCTCACTCTAATGAAATTGAGAAACTAGTACTGGTTTCCCCTGCAGGGGTAATGAAGGAATCAACTCCTGCACTTGATGCATACATAATGGCTGCATTATATCCAAATGAACAAAGTGCAAAAAATGCCTTTGAGATGATGGAGGCATCTGGAGATAGTCCTTCTGAAGAGATAGTAAATGGATTCATTGAACGAATGCGTTTGCCAAATGCAAAACTAGCTTTCATGTCGACATTATTGGGTTTGAAAAACTCTGAATCTATTGCCACAAAACTAAATACAATTACTGTTCCAACCTTGATTATTTGGGGATCAGAAGATCCAGTAATTCCTATCACTCATGCAGATGAATTTGTTTCTACTATACAAGATTGTAGATTCTATAGAATGGACGGATGTGGTCATACTCCTTACGTTCAAGATCCTTCAACTTTTGCATCCAAAGTATTGGAATTTCTAAATGGTGCATAGAACACTTTAAATAACTGTTATTGTCTATAATTACCAATGAGTGGTAATCAAAACCTTTATGATCCTACAGAGATGTTCAAATCTTGGATTCAAAAAAGTGGACGTGCACAGGCTGAATTTATGAAAAATTTTGGTTCTTTAATGTCAAATCAAAATTCTCAAAATTTTAACCCTCTTGATACATTAAAAGAAGTTTCAGAAAAAACAAAAAATGCTCAATCAGCAATGATGCAAAATATGTCTTCTATGCAAAACAAAAGCATGGAGACTATGTTCAACATTGGTCAGATGCTCCCATCTTTTATGAATTGGGGGGCTTACAAAACAACTGTCAGTACTAATGGCAGAATTTCAATTCCAGAGGCAGAACGTAATGCACTCGGATTAGGTGAAGGAGACTTGGTTCAAGTTATAGTCCTTCCAATAGCCAAAAAATCAAAAACCAAGGAGGTGAAACAATGAGTAAAAACGAAACAACAACAGGAAACAAAAAAGATGTATTTTCAGTATATCAAGAAAATGTTGACAAACTCTTCAATGGTATTAAACAATCAGTACCACAGTATCATCAATCAATTACAAATGTTCAACAGGAATACCTACAAGCATATGAAAATATTGTAGATTCAACTATTACACTACAAAAAGAATATGCAAACAAAGCAGGTGTTGCTACCAACATTCCAGAGGCAACTCTTAAAGTAATTCATGATACAACAGAAGAATTTGTAAAGGCAGCTTCAATTCAAAATCAAGTAGCACTTGCAACTATCGATGCAACACAACAAAATATCAAAACTTTCAACGATAATGCAAAATCATTTGCTGACCTAAACAAAAACATTCTACAATCCTGGATAACAGCATTCACCACAAAGAACAACTAGTGGTATTTTTTCTTTTTTTCTTTTTTATGATCTTTCAGTTAGCCATTGGCCTAACTCAGGTAACACTTTCTTTTGAGATAAAGAACTAGCAATCATCCCTACATGCCCTGTTGGGTACATTCTCAATGTTTTATCTTCACTTCCTATGGCATAATGAAGTGGCATACTACATTCAGGTGACACTAGGTGGTCACCAACTGCAACTTGAGTGAAGATAGGCATAGTAATATTTTTCAAATTAACTTGTCTTCCATCAATGTACATCTTATTTTGTATGAGTAAATTATCCTGATAGATATCCTTGATCCACTGTCTAAATAACTCTCCAGGGATTGGAGGTGTATCTCCTAACCACTTTTCTACTCGTAGGAAACTATCTACAAATTTTTTATTGTCGATATTTTTGAAAAAATTCACATATTTTTCTATTCCCTGTTCAAACGGTTTGAGGACTGAAAAACAATAATACATGAATTCTGGAGGCATATTCCCAATAATTTCAACCATTTTATCCACATCCATGTGTTTTGCAAGATTGCTGATTACTGTTGTGTCTCTCCAGCCATCAATTACTGGTGCTGTTGCAATGTAGTTTTTCACACTTTCTGGATGAAGAGAAGCATATGCTGTTGCAATTGTTGCTCCAGTACAATATCCTTGCAATGAAATTTTTTCTACCGAAGATTCATTTTTGATTTGTTCTACATAAAAATCCAAATATCCATTAACATAGTCATCAAAATCAAGATACTTGTCCATGCTAGTTGGTGTTCCCCAATCTAACATGTATACATCAAATCCCTGTTGAAGCAGATTCCTTACCCAACTTTTCTCTGGTTGAATGTCTAAAATATGGTATCTGTTAATTAACGCATATGAAATAAGCAATGGTGTTTTATGTTGTTTTTCTGTTAGGGGTTTGTATCGTAACAATCTTGTTTTATCTAATTTATGAACTACGTCATGTGGAGTTACCTCTAAACTAATCTCGTCTGGGGCTGCAACATGTTTTGGTGCATCAATTACATTTTTACTAAATTTTAAAATCTCTTCTATGAGTTTGGGATCTATGTTTGATTCACTTTGCATTGTTTCTAATATCCCTCTTCTTTAATTCTAATTCTAACTTACCTACTCTTTTTTTCAGATCATGCATTTCTTTGTATACCTCATCAATCTCTTCTTTGCTTGGTAAGTTAACTGATTGTAATATGACATTTGTAATGTTATTCCAATGCTTAGTTAGTTCTAATTCTTTTGATACAAGTTTACCATAATTTTCTCCAAATTTCTTAGAATCAAATAATTCTGTGAAATCATTGTCAAAAATATCAATCCATACTCTTTTGAATGCCTCCATCTGTTCTACGTCGTGAGGAATTTCAGGTGATTTCAAATTTACTTTTTTTTGCGCTATGCCCCATGTTTCTGCAAGTTGCTTGTAATATTCTGTAAGATGTTTATTAAATTCCATTAAACCTTCATTAATTTCAATCAATTCAGTTGAGACCTTTTTTGAATTAGCTGCAAAAGCCCTCATTGGTCCTATGGAACCTAGTGCCTGTGGTTTGCTTGACATTAAATGTATGAGATCTGTCCAAAATAATGATAGATGTTTATAGTAATCTGTAATGTCTTTGGATGAATCGGTTTTTTCCTTTGATGAATTGGTATCTACCTTAGTGGAATCTGATTGCACAGATTTCTATTGTAACAGCTCGCAATAAATAGATCGCTTGTATAATTAGACAAATGGATAATGTTGAAGAGCTAGAAAAAATCTGCCAAAAAATCATCAAATTAGATTCAAAAATTCGCTCCTCTAGATTCATCAACAACAGAGGTCATCTGATAGCTGGAGGTATGAAAGAGGGATTGATGTCCCTTGAATCCCAAAAACATGACGAAATGATGTTCATGGAGCTTGCACTGCGTGTTAGAATGAGGCATGAATTTGATGGGGAGTTTGGAGAAGTTCATTTTTCAATGTCTTATCGTGATAAAGTAATTGTAATGAGTTTTCCTTTAGCTGATGATAATGTATTGTTAGTATCTTGTGAAAAA
>JBFIEJ010000047.1:0-9993 GCA_041603475.1 Candidatus Nitrosopumilus sp.
ACGTAAAAGGCAATCAGACGTTTGACGTTCTGATAAAGAGAGGAAATCTCTCAATGTTCTGCAGTTAAGGGGGTTACGCCTTTCCTATATTTGTAAAATGTCAACTGATACTGATCCATTAACATTCCCGTTTGGATTAATGGTAATTGTAATCTCATCATTTTCATAAATCAAAATATCCTTCTGTCCCTCATATTCCCATGTGAAATATTCTGAGATTCCAGTTTGATGCGTTATTCCTTTGAGTCTAAAATCTTCATGAAAATTCAAATTTTTACCAACTAATGTGATTGATAATATCTCTGGACTACTTCCATTTGGAACAAATCTGAAAATATATTCTCCTTTTGAGACTGGAAATGAATCAGTAAAAATTCCATTATTGTATATGCTTGAATCAGCCATTGTTGAATGAAAAACAATATTGTTTTTCTTCTCAGCCGGCTCTACTGAAAAAATTACTAAAAAAAGAATTATCACAACTGGAATAACTATTAGAAATTTCTTTGTGACCATAACTACCTTAACCCTTTAAAAAAATACTTAAATAGATATTCCTAGTCGTTAAATTTACTAAAATGATAAAATGTCCACTTTGCGGAGAATCACTTATTGCAGGATCTGTTCTAGAGGCACATATTAGAAAAATCCACCCACAAAGAAAGATAATTACTAATGTCTAATCTTGTTAGTCAAATTTAATGTACTGTTAACCAATCTTCACACCTGACATTAAGTACAATTTCTTAAAACAAACTCATGCCTAATATCTCTAATAAATGGTCAAAACCACCACAACCAAGTATTTCTGAAAAAATTAATGATACCATTAAACCAAAAGGCGCTCTAAAACCAAGAGTACAAGAAGGAATTAAAAAATTACAATTACAAATTAAAAAATTAGATACAATGCTTGAGAATCTAAAACAAAGAGATACAAAATTATTTCAAAGAATTGTTGAAGCAACACAAAATCATGATATCCAAACTAGTAAAGTACTTGGAAATGAGTTAGCTGAAGTAAGAAAAGTTACAAAAATTTTAAGTGGAGCAAGAATTGCATTAGAACAAATTGAATTACGACTAACTACTTGCAGTGATCTTGGAGATACTGTAGTAGCTATTATGCCAACAATGGGATTGATGAAAAATCTAAAATCCTCACTTGGCAAAATAATGCCAGGAGCAGAACAAGAAATTGGACAGATGGCTGAAATGCTTGGAGGATTTATGACAGAAAGTTTCTCTGGAGATGCAGCATTTGGTATTGATGATACAACCAATCTAGAATCTGAGAAAATTCTAAAAGAAGCTGCTGCTGTTGCCGAAAGTTCTACTGGTCAGATGTTCCCATCCGTACCAAATGATTCTGCAACTTCAATATCAGAAAACTCTTCGAAATTTTATTAAAATTCTTTAATCATTTTTAACAAAACTTTACTTTGATGAATAGCAGTTTCTGGATAACAATTTAACATCCATCCATTATCAATTTTATCAAATCCTAAATCCTTGCAAGTTGTATTATATTCTAATTCACTATTATCAAATTTCCAATCAAATCCGTTTCTAATACTTGATTCTGGATAATTATGACCTCTTTCTAAAGTAATTGAATTTTCATTAAAATCAACTTCTGCATATAGGGCATTTGGATAAAGATAAAGAACATTTGGATGACTAATTATTGCATTAAATTCTTTTTTTGTAACATACTCATTGTGTAATAATATTACTTTGTCATACTCTTCAAGCAATCTAGGATTTTGATCTACTTCTATATCTGAAATTATTTCATATCCCAGCAAACTTAATACTTGAAATCCATTTCCACTTGATGCAAACAATGGGGGATATGATTCCTTTACATCAACTGTCAGACATTTTGTATCACATTCTCCTCTGAAATATGTGTAAAATCCTGGTTCAGAATAAGCAGCAGCTGTAAAAATTGGATAAATAACAACCACTTTTTCTTTAGGATCTACAATTATTTCATTATAGATTTCTTCATTCTCTGGATTAAGCTCAAATTCTACGTTATACCAAATTTTTTCACCATTTTGTATTTCAAAATTATTCTCAATTCCATAAATAGTAAAAAGCGATTTAATATCTAATTTACTTTTCTTAATATCTTTTAAAGTGTCACTATTGTTATTTTGTTGCTCATTTATTGAAAACAAAATGGCTGTTAATAATACGGCAATAATTCCAATAATCAGAAATTTTCTTTTCATATGATTTTTTTATAATTAAGATGATAAGAATTTTATCAAATTTTAATATTTTCTCTAACTTTCTAAGGGCTCTTTAGATTCTTTGATTTTTCTAACTCTACTTCCTTCACTATCTATTATACTATCGATTCCTACTAGTTTTTCTCTTAAATTATTAATTATAGTTCCAACTTCATCAGCCTCATTTTCTACTTGTTGTCTTTTATTTGATAACTCTCTAATTCCACGATTTTCCTCCTCAATGTATTCACTTACTTTCTGTAGTTTTTCTTTAAGATTTTTGATATCTACTGATTCCTCTTCAATATCTTTTTCCAGATTTGTTCTCTTATCTTTAAGATTTTTAATCATTAATCCAACATAATCAATTGCTTCTTCAAGTTTAGCACGCTTGCCCATTAATTCCCCAATTCCGATCTCACTTGAGGATTCAACTCTAGACACAGATTCCTCAGTTACTGTCTTTTCGGTTCTTTCTTCTACCATTTCTCCGCCTTCCTCTTTTTTGAATTTATCAAACATTTTATGATTTTCTTTTAAATTTGGGAATAAAAAGTTATTATGAATCTCAAAGCTGACCTTGTGAATGATTTTTAGTCTATTTCAGAAAAATAATTATTATTTCAGCCAATCTTCATTTGAAAATTCTTGACTGTGCCCAATTATTTTTTCTCAAATCATAGTTAGATTTCAGTTTGAAGAAATTTGTTCTGCACAGCAGAATCATGATTTTTTAAACTAGATAATGTCAAAAAATAAGAATGATAATTTCTTCAACTGATTTCAGAACTTTTCCAGAAAATATGATTTTATAACCAAAACATTCAGGGGTCTAGATTCCATTAATTTTCTCATGAGGATATTGGATAATTCAACTAATTCTGTATGTTTTTCCAAGTTAGAATTTACATTAATTTTTGAAATTTCCCAGAAATTATCTCCCATTTTTGCATTTTTACCTTCAAACAAGACTATTCCCAAATGAAATGACTTAAAATTTACATATGATCCAAATGGAATTTTACAACTAAATTCAATATATTATGCTAATCAAAATTTTTAGTATTTTAACTAGAACTTTATATCTAGAATTTTTCACATTTGAGCACAAACAATATTGATAGTTTAGAAATGGCCAAACAACGCCCTGTTCCTTATATACAAAATTCAACTAAAATTTTAAAAAACATTCCAAAAAACTTTGATTTTCAAAAAAATCCCTATAAATTCTAAAATTAGAGAAAACTTTGATTTTCAATATGATTTTTTAGGAATGATTTTACTTGAATTTTTTCTCCCGCATCAATTTAACCAAAAATCCTGGCATTATTTTAGCTGGAATACCTGTTCCGCTATGTGTTCCGCTTTAAAGTTTCAAAATGTCCCTCATAAACTAATTAGTTCTATACTATAGCATGTCAAAACAACAATACAGGTCCGAAATGGGCATAATGGGTGATATCTTAGACGTTACCGCCGATGGTGGTCGTAATGGAGTCATTGTATCTGCAATCTCTCGCAAAGCCAACCTGTCTCACTATGCAGTACTAGACAAATGTGAGAAACTGGTAGAAGCAGGCTTAGTCGAATCCGTCAAAAATGATAGAAATAGAGTCTTTTTGATTACTGAAAAGGGACTACAATTTTTCCAGGAATTTAAGCGGTTTCAGGGATTAGTAGAAAGCATGAATCTAAGGTATTGAGCCAATGAATCCAGAAATCGTACCAATTCATAGGAAAGAGACTCTTCTAGAGGATGGAATGCTTTTTGTAAGGACTGATGGTATTCTCGAAACAATGGTTAAAGCACCTTTGATAATCACTGGCTTAATTGTTGTCGCATTAACGATACCATTTCAGACCTCATTCAGCTCTACTAGAACTCTTGATCTAACACTTTATTCTGATGGGTCAGTTCATATCTCAACCCAATTTGAAGTAGATCCTTTAGAACCTGATTTTGAAGTTGATCTATTTGGTTCATCAATTGACAATTTTGTTTCAGTTGGAGAAAACGGCTTTTTGCTTTCAAGTGAAATAATTAGTGATAAAGCAATTATCGATACATTTGGTTCTTCTTCCATTACTGTAGATTATGATATTCATGATTTAATTTCGAAAGAAGGTAGAGTTTGGACATTTTCGCTTGATGCCCCTGTTGAATATTCATTATTAATGCCTGCTAACACAATTATTGTAGGCATCAGCGCTCTTCCATCTAACATGATTATACAAAATGATCAAACTAAACTAGAATTAGGTAGCGGATTATCCGAAATTAATTATATTTTTGGAACTACAACACCTCCAACTACAACACCTCCAACTACAACACCTCCAACTACAACACCTCCAATTTCACCTGAATCAACCTTTGATAATTCGACATTTGCAATAATTGGTGTTCCTCTAGCAGCTGCAGCAGCAGTTGCAGTATTTATGATTAAACGTAAACAAAAGGATTCATTGATTTCAAAATCTGAAAAAACTTCTGAATCAGAAACTAGATCTCTTAAAGTTGAATCGATATTCAATATGAGACCTGATATGCGTGAAGATGATAAGGAAATCATAAAATTCATTTCAGAAAATGGGGGTCAAGCATTAGAAAGTGATCTCAGAAAGAAATTCCTTCAACCTAGAACTACTATGTGGAGAGCTGTTAAAAGATTGGAAAGACAAGGAGTAATAGAAATTTCTAAAAAAGATTTACAAAATCTTGTAAAGTTAAAAAAAGAATTGGAGGAAGAAGAATGAAAAATTTAGCAACACTAAGCTTGTTAGTTCTAGTTGGAAGTATGGTTCTAGGTGGTATGACTAGTAGTGTATCGGCTCAAGATGATCCTACATTTCTCCTAAAGATTGCAAAACGTGCACAAGATCAAATCCAAAAACAAATCTCTCCTGATTCTCCAGATAAAATAAAACAATTATTTGAAGAGGGAAAAGAAAAAGTTAGTGGTTTAGAGAAAGCCCTTAAAGCTGATGATATTGATTCTGCAAAAGAGTATTTTCTTGCAGCAATGAAAATTTTTACTGAAATATCAAGACAAACAACTTCATCTGATGTTGCAGACAAATCAACCCCAAATGCAACACCTGAAATTTCTGCATCTCAAGCAACCGTAGCAGATTCAGCAAAATCTTCTGTTAAGGATCCATCAAATGATATTCAAAGATTACAAGTTTATGTAAACAACTTGAAGAATATTGCAAAAAAATACAATGCCATGATTGACTTTTCTCAATTAGATGAATTATTTTCTAAATCAAGACAACAAATTAGTGATAATGAATTTGCCTTGGCCATAGAAACATTACAAAAAATTAAGGAAACAATCGTTGAAATAAATAAAGAAATTCGTGAAGAAGCATCTAAAAAAGAATCTCAACGTGCTAAAGATTATGCCCAACAGTATCTAGAACAACTTGATAGATTAATTGAAAATGCTAAACAACAAGGTGTTTCTGATGAAATCATTGGCAAACTTGAAAAAGCTAAAGAAAATCTGTCTTTAGCTGATAATCCTAGTGAAATTGTTAATCAAATAAGAAAAATCATGTCAATTAAGGATCAGTTTGAATTAACTAAAAATGATAGACTTGAATCAAGAGTTTTACAAGTTGAAAAAACTCTTTCTAGATTATCTCAAATGGATTCAGTTAATCCTGAAGATCTAATAGATGCCAATGAAACTCTTGATATAATTAAAGAAAATTTAGCTAAAGGTGATTTTGGTACTGCAAATGATCTACTAAGAGATTTAGTAAAACATTTAGAAAAAATTAAAAATTCACTATAGTGTATTATCATAAACTTCATATAGATTTTCTAAACAGCATGAACATGGCTTCAAAAACAATTACTGTTGGAGTAGGAATTCCAATGATCATTGTTGGTGCTTTAATGGCCTGGTTATGGGCTCCATCTGAAGCTGTTTTTCAAAATCAAGTAGAATTAGTTGGAAGTACAATAGGAATTCTAGGAGTGGCATTGTTCATTTCAGGATTATTCTACGCAAAAAAACCTGCATTACATTAAGAAAAACCATTGAATAAATAATGAAAAAAATTACAATTATCTGTTGAAAGTTAGATTATTTGAAATATTTACATCAGTTGAAGGTGAAGGTATTCTTTATGGAACAAAGACTCTGTTTGTTAGACTTGCAGGATGTCCCTTCACTTGTTTTTACTGTGATACTAAAGAATCACTTCCTCTTGATTCTGGTACTGAATACTCTATTGAAGAGGCAAATCAACTAATAGATTCTAATCTCAAAAATCAAACATACAAAGTAAATTTTACAGGAGGAGATCCACTAATTCAACATGAGGCTGTTGCAGAACTTGCAAAACATATACAGAAAAAGAAAATTCCAACATATCTTGAATCATCATGTTTTGATATTGACAGATTTAATCATGTATTACCATTTATTGATATTGTAAAAATTGAATTTAAGACAAAAGATTCAGACTTTGTTGATTCTAAACACTATGAAAGATTAATTGAACATACGATGAAATGTCTTGAATCATCAGTCAAAGCAAAGAAGACAACTTATATCAAAATTGTAGTAAGCTCTAAAACTAAATTAAATGAATTTGACGAATTAATTAAGAAAATCTTCAAAATTATTTCTAAAGATGATATTGACGGTTTTATCATCCAACCAACTTATGGAGTTTCAGAACCATCACTTGAACTTTTATTGGATCTCTATGATTTGGTTTACCCATCTTATAATGAGGTAAAAGTTGTTCCTCAACTCCATAAATTCATAGGCGCCCCATAAAATTAGCACCTGCCTAAAAATCAGACTAGGTTCAAATACTAGAAAACTTTCATGAATTTATCCATGGACCAAGAAAGGGTAAAAAAACTCGTTAGGGAATTAATTATTGAAGTTGGTGAGGATCCAACTCGTGAAGGATTACGAGAAACCCCTGAGAGAATTGCAAATATGTATAAAGAAATCTTTTCAGGATATGATTCTGATTCAGAGCTATCTGTTCAATTTTCAGAAGATTCTGGAGTTGTAATTGCACGTGATATTCAATTTTATTCAATGTGTGAACACCATATGTTGCCATTTTTTGGGAAAATCCATATTGCATATTCTCCTAATGGCAGAGTTTTTGGAATCTCTAAATTAGTTAGATTAGTTGAAAAATATTCAAAACGATTACAGATTCAGGAACGACTAACCAAAAATATTGCAGATGAGTTATACTCTCAAGGTGTTAAAGGGGTAGTAGTTTTTGCTGATGCAGAACATCTATGTATGAAAATGAGAGGTGTCAGAAATGATGCTGTTCTTTCCTCATCAGCATTTAGAGGAATTTATGAAAATAATGAGGAAAAAGAGAGTATTATGAACCTAATTAGAAAACGTGCCTCAGACTCGTCATTTTAGAATATACTGAAAAATTAAATAATCAATCTTTTAGATTTTCATCATGGGAGCGCATCCAAATGTCCATATTCCAAAAGAATCTTGGCCTAGTTGGACATGGTATGCAATTGAATTTGGAATTGTTCTAGCAGTTTCAATGCTGACTTCAAGAGAAATTACCAACTCAATTGAAGAACTAACTCCAGAAATACAAAATTATGTGTTTATGGGAATTGTTGGAATAGTTTTTCTAGTTTGGTATATAGGGATAAGAGGCTTTGTTCTAAAAAAGAAAATCCTTCGAAATAGTTACTAGAATCATTTAACATATTTTGTTTTATCAATAATCCCAGCTTTTTCAAAAGCAATTTTTCTATTATTACATGATTCACAAATTCCGCAATGATATTTTTTATTAGAATAACAACTCCAAGTTCTAAAAATTGAATCTCCCAAATTTTTTACTCCAGATTTCAATAAATCACTCTTTGATAATCCCTCACGATATGGAGACCAAATCTTTATTTTTTTTCTTAATTTTGAATTAATTCCATCAATCTCACCTTGATTAAAAGCTGCTTCAAGCTTTTTAGCAAATATGGGTCTGCAATCAGGATAATTTCTGTCTCCAGTATGTGCTCCATATGCAACTAATGATGAATTCAAAGTAAATGCCCATGCAGATGCAACTGATAAAAATACTGCATTTCTTATTGGAACAACAATAGAATACTCAAATTCACTTGGAATATCTCTTTTTGAACTTGTCAAAACATTAGAATCCCCATAAAGATTCTTCATAAAGCCAATATCAATAATTTTATGTTCTTTTAGCCCCAATTTTTTTGCAAAAGATTTAGCAGTCGAAATTTCCATATTTGCTTTTTGGCCATATGAAAAGGTAATACCATATAGCTCATATTTTGATTTTAGATAAGAAGCTGAACAAACAGAATCTACTCCTCCACTAAAAACAATAACTGCTTTTTTCATTTCACATCAATATGATTATCTCTTGTCTGCAGAGCCCTTACTGGGTTTACAGATGACTGTGAGGCATTTTGTATTTGCAGATGCAAATCCTCTTGACATTGCTTTGCTAATCTTTTTTAGATCTGAAGTATTTTTTGCAAATGCAATTACTGAAGGTCCAGCACCACTTATCGTTACACCTAATGCACCGGCTTTAATGGCATTTTGTTTTACTTTGGTAAATCCAGGTATCATATGTTGCCTTGCCGGTTCTACTATCACATCTTTTATAGAATTTCCAATTAATTCAGGATCTTTTCTCATAAATCCTGCAACAATCCCAGCAGCATTTGAAAGATTCAAAACACTATCTGTCAATTTTATGCTTTTTGGTATAACTCCTCTAGATACCTTGGTTTTCTTTTTTGGAACCTCAAGTTTTGGAACAGCAATACACATTCTAAGATTTGATGGTGGTTCTATTCTAATAACATTTAATGGATTAGTTTTGACAATTACAAATCCACCCAATACTGAAGCTGCTACATTATCATAATGAACTGAACCTGCACTTGCCTTTTCTCCATACCCTGCAAATTCTACCAAAGAATTTCCATCCAGTTTCAATTCAAACAATTTATCAAATGCAACTGCAGCAGCTGCAGCTGATGCTGCACTACTACCCATTCCAAATCCCGCAGGAATCCCTTTCTTAATTTTAATCTCTATACCATCTTTAATTTTGAATTTTTTTTTCATATTTTTTACAACTAATCCTGCTGTATTGTTTTCAGGATTTGTTGGAATGTTATCAGTTGTAATTATTTTAATTCCATTTTTTGTTCTAGATAATGTAATTTCATCATAAAATGCATCAATTGCCAATCCAAACACATCAAATCCGGGACCTAGATTTGCAGTTGAGGAAGGTGCTCTAACAGTAATTTTTGATTTCACTAGTCTTCTACCTCCTCTCCTAAGTTAAGAATTCTACTCATAGCAGCTTCAAGATTCACTAATCCTTCACCTGTTTCATTAGAAATTGGTATCAATCCTTGTGCAAACCCACCAAGATTTAATCCTCGTAAAATATTTGTAGTTAAAGTGTATGTATCACCATCAGTTTCTTTTGCAATGGCATTTTCTAATGTACTCAAACTTGTTGACCATTGAAGAATATCTTTAAGCTTATCTCCAATGAGATCTGTTTTGGTAACCACATTAATTGTAGGTAAATTCAATCGTAGTCTAATTGATGTTGCCAAAAGTGCTATTGAAACAAAATTTACTGGTGTTGTAATCAGTGCACCATCAAAAAGAAAAATACTTGTCTTTTCATCTGAAGATATATTTTCAACCAAAAATTTTCCACTAGAACGATA
>JBFIEJ010000048.1:0-9712 GCA_041603475.1 Candidatus Nitrosopumilus sp.
CATTTTACTTAATGTGTTATTTGCTTTTTGAGATTCATACATCATGGTTTGGTTTAACGAAGTAGAAATTCTTTCTGATTCTTCTGGCAGATCATAGTAAAAGATATCATCAATTTCTTCAAATGAATCATCAAAGCATTTTGGACACATCTCTTCAAGAATACTTTCAGCAATCAATTTTTGATAGTCCTTTTGAATTACAAAATAATTTAGATTTCTATCAAGTATTATAGAATGAGAAATATCTTCATAGTCACCTTTGTAAACATGGTTTATTGCCCAAGATTTATTTGCATTTATCAATGGAGGATCAGTTTTTTTCATTGTAACATAATCTCTATTCCATATACCTTTGTCAAAAGTCCATGTGTCTCCAAATTCATCAATGGATATATTTTTGCCAGTTTCATTTAATGAGTATATTTTTCCTTTGTAAATTCCATCATATGTTTTTGGAGGATTAAGTGAATCCCCAACTACTTGTAATCCATGATTAAAGTAATTTTGCCAAGCATTTCTATCATGATCCCACATATTGGTTCCAACCATATTAAATATCAAAGGAGCCCTAAAGGTATGGTAGAAAATTAATTCAGTACAGTTACTACCTATAGCACTACAAGATACTTCTTTTGACACAACTCTAATGTTTTCTAAAACATTGTCAGGATCAACTTTTGATACAGTCTCAGTTCCATTAAAGTCTCTATCCCAATTAATTATTGCCTGGCTTTGACTAAATGATTCTCCATATCCTAAGCCAAATGCAACACCAACATGAGCAAGATTTCCAGGCCCATCATTTTCATAAATTTCAAGTGCGATGGTATTTTCTTCCCCAACATATGCAGTAATTAATGGATATGGAGTAAAGTAAAGTTCAGCATCAGTTGGATTTTCATTAAATGAAAATCCACCGGTGACAACACGCTTGTTATTTTTATCTAGTCCTAGTGTAGGAGGAGTACAATCACCATCACATGAACCATTACTGTCTCCAGTCGAACTAGAGCTAGGAGTAGATACAACAGTACATGATGAAGAAATATCACATGAACGAAGTAAAATAGAAGTTGATGACCAAGGACCACTATTTGGTGCTAAATTCCATGTCATTGGATCAGTACCTGCAGAACCTGATTGTTTTGAAATCCCCATTTTAAAATTAGGGGATCCACTGTAACTTGCTTTATACAGATTCGGGGCTTGGTTTGCACCAGCAGTATGTGTGTTTCCTCCCGAAGCAGATACAGACATTAAATCAACTACTAAATGATCAGCAGTTGGATTAGTACTACTAACAGATGGAGTGTTACTATTTCCAGTAGCAGTGTTTGCAGCAATCAAAGGTTCAAAAGAATTGGTTTGATCAACTCCTGTAAAAAGTAAAGCTGCACCTACGGCAGGAGCTGTAACAAATCCGGGTAGACCACCTTGATTCTGGGAGAGAGTAACAATTACATCACATGTTCCAACTGCAGGGGCTACCAAAGAATAAAACACATTGCTGGTTTGATTTGCCTGACTAGATTGAGAATTTGATACTATAGATAACGGTTGAGTTCCAGGACAATTATCTCCAGATGGACCATAATTTACAGATGTAACAGTAGTATCAGATCTTGTATCAAGGTTTCCTAAGGAAACACCAACAAGAAGGAATCTATCAGGAGTGCTAGAAACTACAAGATTCCGAATTTGAAGTGTGGAATTTCCAGGACTAGGATCAGTTACCGAGGTCATTCTTTTAAAAACTAAATTACTAAAAATAGGTTCTGCAGCATGAGCTAAATTATTCTCAAAAACTAGCAATGGAGTAAGAAGCAACACCAATAAAATGCATCCAACTTTAAAAAAAGTCAATACTCATTCCTCCATGTACAACTAACAATATCAGTAACTACTGCCAAACCTCGAAAGGACCTCAAATATTTCATATTATATTCATATGTTATTTGCTTTATTGAGATAAAAACCATGTACGAATATCCCAAATATGGGAACAGTTTCTGGGAGGAAAAAAATTTGATCTCAGTATTAGGAAAAATTAGTACACCCTAAGTTGTAAAAAATTCAAAAAAGAAAATGAATGAAGTTAATAAAGTCGGTAAGAAAAAAAATACTATGTATTACGATGTAGTAATTGCAGGTGGAAGTGTTGCAGGACTTGTCTGTGCAAGAGAGATTGCAGCATCTGGAAACACAGTACTCGTAATAGAAGAAGACTATGAGATTGGAACACCTGAGCACTGCGGTGGACTAGTCAGCATTACTGGTTTAGAAGAATTAGGAGTCATACCATTTAGAAAAACTTTTGATCATATGATAGAGTCAGCTGAAATTACGGCACCTAGTGGAGCTAGTTTTACAATAAATTCTGCAAAACAAAAAGTAGTAGAGATTAGCAGACGGGAATTGGACAAGCAGTTAGCATTTCAAGCTCAAAAAAATGGCGCTGTAATCAAAGTAAGAACTAGTTTCCAAGAAGTAACAGATTCAGGAGTTAGAACTAATGAGGAAAACATTGATTGTAAAATATTTGTAGATGCTAGAGGAGTCACATCTCTAGTACTCAAAGACAGAACAGGGATACTATCTTCAGCTCAATACGAAATTTATGCAGACTGGATTAAGAAAGGAAAAGTAGAGGTATTCTTTGATCAAAAAAAATATCCAGGATTCTTTGCATGGATTATTCCCTCAGGTAATGGTAAAGGCAAAGTAGGTGTTGCAGGACGAGCAATCAATGTTGCTGATACCCTAGACAAACTCTTAGATGAAAAAGGAAACTATTCTACAATTAGAAAAATTTTTGCACCAATTTGGATAAAAGGGCCAATTGAAAATTTCATTAATGGAAAAACGGTTATTGTCGGAGATGCTGCAGGTCAGGCAAAACCCACAACTGCAGGAGGAATCTATTCAAGTGGAATGGGAGGACTGTATGCCGGACAAGCAATCTCAAAGTTTCTAAAGTCAAATGATAAAAAAGACTTGGATCAATACCAAAAAAATTGGATGCAAAAGTTTGGCAAAGAGTTTGAGAAACAGTCACTGGCAAGAAAGGTTCTAGAAAGACTAGACAATGACACAATAAACAAACTCTTTGATTCGATAACCCCTGAAATCATAAATGAGATTTCACAAAAGGATGATTTTGATTTTCACACTGGATCAATTATAAAATTACTTGGGATCAAAAATTCAATCAAAACAGCTCAAGTCCTAATTGGCGGAGAATTAAAAAAATTACTAAGCTAAAACGTGCGCAATTTCTAAGGAAGGTATAAATGATGTTTTTGGAAATTTGTGGTATGTCATCTACTATCTCATTACCATCATGTAGTTGCTGTCACAGACATATTATGCCTAATGATAAATGTGTAAAATTCAATTGTCCTAGCTGTGGTACAGACTTGATCTGGAGATGCCAGAGTTGCAGAGAGGCTGCAAGAAATTATACTTGCTCATCATGTAATTTTGTGGGGCCATAGAAATGACACAGTTATTACTAATTACAAAAATTCTTCCAGACGGAACAGAAATTGATCTTGACAAACTAGCTGAATCAATAAAATCCGCATTAAAGGAAGGAATCTCAATGAAGAGACATGCCAAAGAACCTTTGGCATTTGGATTAGAGTTTCTAAAGGCAGAATTCATTTTAGAGGACCAAGAAGGCCAGATGGATTCACTAGAAGAAGCAGTAAGATCTATTGACGGTGTCAGCGAATTCGAAGTGCTCAACATGAGTCGAATGTCAGTTGACATGAAATAGGTGATTTTTTGGTACGCAAAGAAGAACCTTTGCAGATGCGAATTGGAGAAGCAAAACAAAGAGACGTAGGTAAGAAACGAGCTAGAATTGGTCCTGAAGCTATGGATTTTCTCAAAGTCAGTCCTGGCGATGTAATCGAAGTAATGGGTTCTCGTTCTAGTTGTGCAGTAGTTTGGCCAGTTGATGAGGATGAAAAATTTCCAGACATCATCAGAGTTGATGGACAGACAAGAAAGAATGTTGGTGCATCACTGAACGATATTGTAAAGATTAGAAAAGTATCATCAAAGTTTGCAAAGACAGTATCGCTAACTCCAGTTAATGACTCTGTCACAGTGGATAAGGAGTTTACTGACTTTGTAAAAAACAGACTAAAGGGATTACCAATTACTCATGGAGATGAAATCTCTGTAATGATTTTAGGTAATTCAATGGATTTCAAAATTACAAAGACCACACCAAAAGGAGTCGTAAAGATTGACCGCACTACAAATCTAAGCATCTCAGCTGAGAGTGCAGTAGATAGAAAGGTCAGAGTAACATATGAAGAGGTTGGCGGTCTAAGACGTGAAGTCAAAGCAATGCGAGAGATCGTAGAGCTACCACTGAAACATCCAGAACTATTTGCAAGATTAGGTGTAGAACCACACAGTGGAATTTTACTTTATGGACCACCAGGATGTGGAAAGACATTGCTTGCAAAAGTTATGGCAAGTGAATCAGAAGCTAACATGTTTCCAATTAACGGTCCAGAAATAATGAACAAGTATTATGGTGAAACAGAGGCCAAGCTTCGAGATATCTTCAAAGAAGCTAAAGACAACTCTCCTAGCATCATCTTCATTGATGAGATTGATGCAATTGCACCAAAGAGAGAGGAAGCATATGGAGATGTCGAGAAAAGAGTTGTAGCACAATTACTGGCATTAATGGATGGTCTAAATGATAGAGGAAATGTAATTGTTCTTGGTGCAACTAACAGACCAGACAGTGTAGATCCTGCTCTTAGAAGACCAGGTAGATTTGATAGAGAGTTTGAGATATCAGTACCTAACGAGGATGGAAGACTAGAGATTCTAGTAATTCATACCAGAGGAATGCCAATTAGCGACGATGTAGATCTTAAAGAACTATCCTCAGAATTGCACGGATATACGGGTGCAGATATCAAATCACTTTGCAGAGAAGCTGCTATGAAATCAATTAGGAGATACCTTCCAGAAATTGATCTTGAAACAGAAAAGATTCCTTCAGAAGTTTTACAGTCAATGCAGATAAAATTAATCGACTTTTACGATGCAATGCACGAAGTAGTCCCTACTGCAATGAGGGAGTTTTATGTAGAGAGACCAAAAGTTTGGTGGCAAGACGTTGGGGGATTAAATGAGATCAAAAAAGCACTTACAGATAATCTAATCATTGCAATGAAAGAGCCAAGCAAGTTTACAAAGATGGGGATTAGACCACCTAAAGGGGCATTAATTTATGGTCCCCCTGGGTGTGGAAAGACTCTGCTTGCACGAGCACTGGCTACAGAGACAGGGGCTAACATGATACTAGTAAGAGGTCCTGAAATCCTCTCAAAGTGGGTTGGTGAATCTGAAAAAGCAGTAAGAGAGATCTTCAGAAAAGCAAAAGCATCATCGCCATGTGTAGTGATTTTTGATGAGCTTGATTCTCTTGCACGTTACAAGTCAGGAGACGGAGGAGTTGGAGAAACTATTCTCAGTCAATTACTGACAGAGATTGAAGAAGGAGTTTCATCAAGGGTTGTAGTTATAGGAATTACCAACAGACCAGATGTAGTTGACAGTTCACTATTAAGAACAGGTAGATTAGATTTGGTGTTGTATGTTGCACCACCAGATGAGAAAGGAAGACTGGATATTATCAAAATTTTAACAAAAAAGATGCCGTTATCAAATGATGTAAAATTGCAAGAGATAGCTGTTGCTACTCAAAACTATACAGGTGCAGATTTGGCAGCGCTTTGCAGAGAAGCTGCAGTCCAGGCAATGAGAAACGAGTCTGCAAAAATTACCAGTCAAGACTTTGCAAATAGCTTAAAGCAAGTAAAGCCATCAATTACTACTGAAGTTGATCAGTGGTATAATACAGTAAGAGAAAGTATATCTAACGTAGTACCAAAGTCAGGAGATAAAGCATTTTACGGATAAAAATGACAATTCCATTAAGAAATACAGTATATGATAAAATCAAAGAGGCAGGTTCACTAACAGACGTTGAGCTCTACAAGATTCTAACCAAAGATGGATTAATAATCCCAGATGACAAATTCAATAAACTACTTTTAGATTTAGAGATACTAGGACTAATCAAAGTCTCTTGGATTACAAAAGATGAGAGAAGAATTGAGGTTTACATAGTTGAGAAAGAAATAGACGAAGTAGAAGAGCAAAACAAAGAAGCTATGAATAAAGACTATGAAGCAAGTTTCCCAGGCGTAGAAAAATAAGTTTTAGAACAAAGGAATATGAAAAGCTGCATCTAATGCAACTGCTACAAAAATTATTGTAAGATATGGAGCGGTTACTTTGTATGCCTTCCATGCAAATTCAGATGTCGGAGTCTTTGTTAGTTTATAGTGATATACCAACATCAATCCACCAGATACTGCAGCAATTACAGTGTACACTAGTCCCATCCCATCAGGGATAAAAGACAACATCAAGGAGTATGGAATTAAAATTATTGTATTACCTAAAATGTACTTTGATGTCTTTTGCATTCCAATAACAACTGGCAACATTGGAACTTGTGCTTGTGCATATTCATCTTTAATCTTCATTGCAAGACACCAAAAGTGA
This sequence comes from Candidatus Nitrosopumilus sp., assembly GCA_041603475.1. Classification (GTDB taxonomy): domain Archaea; phylum Thermoproteota; class Nitrososphaeria; order Nitrososphaerales; family Nitrosopumilaceae; genus Nitrosopumilus. The sequence goes on from JBFIEJ010000048.1 coordinate 6,607, forward strand.
GATGGGGTCCAGACAAAAACCAAAAAGCCAACTAAGAATCCTAACAAATCCATGCTAGCAGTAGCTGCAGACCATCCGGCCCATGCAGCTGCACTTCCGGCAATTCCACCAATAACAATATTTGATGTGTTTAGACGCTTGAGCCATACTGTATAGATTACAACATAAGAAAAGATTCCAACTGCAATAAAGAAAGCAGATACGGCATTAATTGCAAAGAATCCATAAATTACTGATACACAGCTTACAACTAATCCATAAACTAAAACTTGGGATGCGGCCATTCTTCCTGATGGTATTGGTCTCGTACTTGTTCTCTTCATTTTGGGATCAATGTCCTTGTCATAATAATGATTAAGGGCACTAGATCCGGCAGATGCAAGCGCTCCTGCCACAATAATATGCAAATAATGGAGATACTCTAGTTGAATAGCTCCTGGGACTAACTTGCTTGCAGCATACATTGATGTGACTGCAGTAATTACTAAAAGAACAACAATTCGGGGTTTGGATATCTCCATTATTTCTTTAAAGCCCAATCTCACTCTATCCAAGAGCAAAGCCATTTAATTTCTTCGTCCAAAGATCCATAATATTTCAAAAGGAATAAGTATCTCAGCCCTACCAGCTAGTTTGAATGAGTAATTGGGACCTCATGATGCCAGGAATGGGATTAACAGCCATAGGCTTAGCTGGCCTCGTTTTGTCATATGCTGGTATTGCACATACATTCATTGATGGAATGCATGCCTTGACAGGCCTTACAATGTTTGTAGGATTGATCTTCTTGGCAGCAGGTATCCTAGATGGCGGAATATCAACTAGTAATAGAGCAAAGGCTACGACTTTGGTAATTTTGTCAATTGCTCTAGGATTTGGAATGTTCGCATTTACTATGAATTCATCAAACTATACAGTTACACTAGCTGGAATTTTAATGGCAATTGCATTTCCGGCAATTTTAATTGCATATCTTGCAATGAAGCATCCAACTTTCTTAAAACCAGTTGGATCAATTGTTGGGATGGCAGCAGCTACTGGAATTATAATGTGGGTAGCATTTGGATTTGTTACACCTGATACATACATGATTCCACAACAAGTTGGAGTTGAAGAACCAGCAGAAGAAGTAAAACCAACAGGGCCAATATTTGCAATTGAAATTCTAAAAGATTCAGCAATTGAAGGAAATCCAGATTATGATCCTGATGTTGCCATAGTTCCACAAGGTCATGTTGTAGAATGGACTAATGTCGACTCTGTTGCACACACTGTAACTAGTTCTGCAGACTTTGGAGAAACATTTGATTCAAGCTTATTTAATGAAGGAGAAGTTTATACTTTAGATACAACTGATTTGGCAGCAGGCGAATATGAGTATTTGTGCATTGTTCATCCATGGATGGTTGCAACATTGATAATTGAGGAACCAAAAGATGCAATCAAAGTAATTATTCCTGAAGGAGCAGCAATTCCAGAAGAAGGGCAAATTTACTATGATCCTGAAAATATTGATGTAACAGTTGGAAGTACTGTTAGTTGGGATAATTTAGATAACACTGTGCACACTGTAACTGGAGGAGATCCAGATGCAGGTCCAAATGGAATGTTTGACTCAGAGATGATGGCAGCAGGAGATGTTTACGAATTTACATTTAGTTCTGCAGGAACCTACGAATATTATTGCATATTTCATCCTTGGATGGTTGGAACTGTAAACGTAGAATAGATTTGAAAAAGATTACAATATCTGCAGAACAGAAAAAAATTCTTTTAGAACATGCCGAAAAAGAAATTCCTAACGAGTCTTGTGCAATTCTATTTGGAGAAATCACCCAGGAAAACAGCATTGTAAGAGAGATCTTCCTAACAAAAAATATCGAGGAATCACCTGTAAACTTTACAATATCAAATGAGCAATTAATTCAAGGCTATGATTTGGCCGAAAAAAAGCACATGGATGTGGTAGCAATATTTCATTCACACCCTAATTCAAGAGCATATCCATCTGAAACGGATAAAAAATTCATGCAAAGCAATCCTGTAGTATGGATAATTTACTCTGCAGAATCAAAGGATTTCAAGGCATTTTTTCTAGATAAAGATATCATAGAGATTGAAATTCAAGGCTAAGAATTTCTTATGATATTAGTTAATTGTCTGTTGGAAATCAAACAGACTAAAAAAATTCGTTCTTTGGGAAAATAACATACTTGTGATTATGTAATTTTCTTAGAAATTAAATTCTGTGTTAAAGATTGCAATTATCATGATGCTGGGATTTGCCATAACAACACAAGTCGCATATGGCAGTGCAGTAATGCCAGGAGAAGAAGATACCATATATTGTCAATTCTGTATTGACAAAGTAGTAAAAAAATCAGAAAACAAACCATTCAATTTAGAAGGATTTGATTTTAGTGGAAACGACATGAGAAAATATCCAACATGGGTAGGCTGGCAACCAGCAGAAATACAAAACATGGAAACAAAATCACCATTAGAGATTAAAATGGAAAAAGATTCAGTAACATCACATGGTTTGTCTAGAGATCATATTCTTTTCAAAGTGTTAATAGATGCAGAAGAGACTAGAGCCAAACAAAAAATAGATTTAGACAAGATTCAAAATGATGATTTTGACAAACTAGATAATTTCCATACAATAATCTTTGAAGGAGATGACAAAGACATAGAAAAACTAAATTTAGATATTAAGATTCAAAGCCAGCAAGCAAATGAGCTACTTCAAAACATACTTAGTTTAAGAAACGAAAGACACTAAATTATTGTTTTTTCTTAAAAGTTGCAGTTATTCCATCAGCATTTTTGAGAACAGATTTGTCTGGTGATAAAATTTTTCCAATTACATTTACTGGAGAGGCAGGTGTGATCTCACCTTTTTTACCAATAGGGGTTGGACCAAAAAACAAGCATATGGCTTTTCCAGTTGGCCAGTAGGCAACATCATTAAGATTTACTGGAGATTTTGCATTCTCCTCAGGTACATTAACTGGTGATTCACTAGTGTAGATCTCATCACCCCAAACATTTAGCATTAAAGAAAATGGTAAATTGTCAACAAATTCTTTAACTGTGTTTGGAG
>JBFIEJ010000049.1:0-9628 GCA_041603475.1 Candidatus Nitrosopumilus sp.
CTAACTGGTTTTCTCTTCACAGTCTTCTTCTTAGCAGCAGTCTTTCTAACTGGTTTTCTCTTCACAGTCTTCTTCTTAGCAGCAGTCTTTCTAACTGGTTTTCTCTTCACAGTCTTCTTTGATTTTACTTCCTTCTTATTTTTGAGATTTTTTAATTCCTCAATCTCTTCTTTAATGGCTTTAATTTCATCACGTACATATTTTTGAGGATCTAGTTTAGAATAAACAAAATCGACAATTTTCAAATAGTCTGTTCCTTTATTGGTTCTAACTAAAAATAATTCATTAGAGTTAATTGGGATGCTGATAATTACTGCTTTTTCAAATTCTGTTATGGCAGATCTTTCTTTGCCTATTCTGTAAGCCAAATTTGTATAAAGTTCTCTTTTTTGCAATGAGTAATGAATTGACATTTTCATTTCATCTTTGGAAAATAATTGTTCCACATTTTCTTTCTGTCCTCCTGCAACAATTTCTCCTTTGATGTTTACAACTCCTGCAAATTTTATTTCAGGGGATGAGTTGAGCACTTGTTTTGCTAATTCATTATAATTTACAGCCATTTTTTCCACCTTGTGATATTTTTTCTGAATACATGACTTGCAATGATTGATTTTTTATCTAATTTAAGATTATGTAATGATTTATTCTGGTTTTTGTTCTATGCTTTTTGTAGTAGTGCCACTTTCATTTTTCTGCTCTTTTCTATATTCCATTTTCAACCATATCGGTGTAATGATAGTTGTTACTGCAACCATGATAACTATAGTAGAATAAACTTCTGATGTAAGTATTCCAGCTGTCACTCCGACTCCTGCAACAATTAATCCAACTTCACCTCTGGATATCATCCCAATTCCTACTTTCATTCCACCTGATTTGCTTTTCAAAAATAGCATGGCTGGTAATCCGCAACCAAATAGTTTTGTTACCACTGCTACGGCAATCACTACAGAGCTCACCATCAAAATATTCAGGTCTACTGCTCTAAGATCTACCTGTGCTCCAATTATTGCAAAGAATAATGGTGCAAAAATTAGACCAATCTTCCCAATGTAATTTTCCACCTTTTCAAATACTTTGGTAGTTGATAGTGCCATTCCTATAGCAAATGCACCTACAATTGGCGATAGACCAATTGAGCCTGCCAGAGCTGCTGCTCCAAAGAACGACGCAGTTGCAATTCCCTCCACGCTGCCTTTTGCCTTCCAAAGTCTTGGAGTGATGATTCTTGGAATTACTACCACTGCAACAATTAGCATTATTGCAAAGAATCCCAATACTTGTAATATTGTAATTATTACTTCTGTTATTTCGATATTATCTATTCCGCCTTCTGCTCCTGCAATGGATGAAACCACTGATAATACTGCAATAGCTAAAATATCGTCGACCACTGCTGCTCCGATGATCAATCGGGCTTCTGGTGTCTTGATTTTTCCAAACTCATTTAATACTTGAATTGAAATTGCAATACTTGTCGCAGTAAGTGCTGTTGCAATTAACATTGATTGTAATGCATCATATCCAAACATCTGAAATACTACAAGTCCTACAAAGAACGGAACTACTACTCCTAATGTTCCTACGGTAAATGATGCCTTTCCTCCTTTAAGAAATTCTTTTGGAGTCATCTCTAATCCTGCCATGAATAATATGACAATTGCACCCATTTCACCCAGAATTTTTATTTCACTGTTAATTTGTAAAAGCTGTTTTCCGTCAATTACAAAGAAACCTCCCAATGCAAATGGTCCTACAATCATTCCTGCCAAAAGTTCCCCTAACACAATTGGGAGTTTCAGTCTAAGGAAAAGCTCCGCCATTAATTTAGCTGCAAATAGAAGAATCCCGACACCGATGATTGTTTGAATGAATTCTGCCTCTGCTGCCATATTATCTGATCCTTTGGAAATCTGTCATATAAGGTGATACCATTCTGGATGTCTTTTTTGTTAAATTAAGCAATTTTTATAGAATTTACAAAAACACCTTTCTTGGCAATTACTTGTCCTATTTCTTGACTTGAGATCTTGTGTTTTTTGAATATTGAACTAATTCTTGCAGAATTTTCTTTTGGTGCAATTACACAAAATCCCACTCCCATGTTAAACGTCTTGTACATCTCTTCTGATTTTACTCCCTGGTCTTGAATTAATTCCATTATTGGTGGGGTTTTTGGGAGCGAATCAATTTGATATCCTATGTTTTTTAGGCGTAATAACTTGGTAAATGCTCCTCCTGTAATGTGTGCCAGACCATGTACCTTAGTTTTTCGAATTATCTCTAACACTGGTTTTGTGTATATTTCAGTTGGTCTTAGTAATACATCCCCTATATTTCCAACCCCTTTTACTTTTTCATTAATTGAGTATTTTTTCAGTAATGCTTTTCTTGCAAGTGAATAACCATTTGAATGAATCCCACTACTATTTACTCCGATAATTACATCTCCTGATTTTATTTTATTTCCAAGTACCAACTCTTTCTTTTCTACTAGTCCTACTACCATTCCTGCTAAATCAAATGCAAAACTTTTACCATCTATGACATCTGGCATTATTGCGGTTTCTCCTCCAACTATTGGCATGGCTGATTTTTTTGCCCCTGTAACTAATCCTTCTACAATCTTTTTGAAAATTTGTTGATCATTTTTGTTTGCAGCAATATAATCTACAAATGAAATTGGTGTTGCACCAATACAAATTATATCATTTACATTCATTGCGACACAATCGATTCCAATTGTGTTGTATTTTTTCATCATATTTGCAATTACTACTTTAGTTCCTACTCCATCTGTATGTGTAGCTAACAATTTTCCTCCTGGTATCTCTACAATTCCGGCATAATGTCCAAACCCATGTGTTATTTTTGCTTTTTTCTGTAACTTGTGAGTTGATGCAATTAATTTTCCAATTGCTAATTGACTTTGTTTAATTTTAGAAATGTCTACTCCTGCTTTTTTGTAGGTTAGAACCATAGTTTGATGCGTATCTGTTGTGAATAAAAGAATTTGCCTGCTGTTTCGATCACATGTACATTCCAGCAATCTCTTCTCTATGCTTTACATATTTTTGTGACAATTCACTAAATTCTGAGTTTATTCTATCTTCGTCTTCTTGTAGTTCCTTTGTATCTATGTTCATTTCATAGAATCTATTTAGTGCCTCAATCAACGTTGCAGCTGCCACTGAATCTGGTCCCATATTGTTTGCCTTTACTAGTAAAGTGACTCCTTGAATTTCCCTCATTAGGCACTCATTTAGCAATCCTCCTGGTATACCTGTGATGAATCCTTGAGGAATCATATTGATGTCCTTGTCTGCCATTGTTCTAACTAGATCCTCTTCTGCAGCACAGTAAGCCTTTTTGTCATGTTCTGCACTTGCAACTCCATCTAGAATTACAATTTCCTTTGATCCTTTATTTGCAGCCCAATCTAGAATTGATGAAACCAATGAATACAGGCCTTCCATTCTTAATGTAATCTCACAAATTATTGCACAAATTGTTCCTTTTTGATTTGCATAGAATCTAAATGGATGACGTAATCTACCTTTCATGAATACTGTTGATGGAGGAAGGTATTTTGATCTCATTAATCCTATCTCTTCCATTTCTAACTTTTCAATTATGTGATTAATTGCAACTGGACCTACAAGACCTGCGCCCACAAACCCTGCAAATATTATTGGACTATTCAACTCTATTTTTTTTGTTTCATAAACTTCTGCTTCTGGAAATTCATCTTGCACGGTTTACGTCGATTTGTTCTGTTTAATTACTATGTTGACTAACTATTTTCCACTCTTTTAGTTAGGTTGTTTTTAGTAATTTGAAGAAATTTTATGCAATTGTGTTGTGCTATAGTCTTGTTTTTATTTTTTAGATTAGTCGTTTTTTTGCATAAATAGACTTAGCATCCTTCTACCTCTATCAGTAATTGAATAAATTACATTTGGACCTACTGGTTCTTTTTTTATAAAATTGTAATTTACACATAGATGTAGATAATTTAGAAATGATTTTTTCATTCTGATCTTTGATTTTGAATATAGATCTGAAAATGTCATGGGGTTTCCTCTAAGCTGATACAGTAATTTTAATAGAGATAATGTACTGTAATCTCTTGTTCTTGCCTTTACTGCATCTAGGATTTGTTCATCTCTTTTTATGATAAAATCCCCAAATTGATCTGCCACTTCTAGTGGCACGTATGTTAGTCTTGCTCGCATCATACTGTATGGTACGGTACATTACCTTATTAGTCTTTAACTTGAGATTAATTGATCTTTCTAGCTGGTTTTTTTACACCTAGATCTCAGTATTTTGTGTCTGAAAATGAACAATTATCATAAATAGGACACTACTGTGAAAATTTTTGTGAAAAAAATAGAGGCCATAATAAAAAGAAAAAATTTTCCAACGATTAAAACCAACTTGAATGCTCTTGGAACATATATTATTGATAAACGAAATTTAGATGACAATCAAATTTATGATGAATCAAAAGGTTCGCGAGTAGGTTCTAGTGGTCTGCAATCAATACCTTTAGCAAAAATTGAAATGGTTGTATCTGACAAAGATGCCAGAAAAGTTGTTGAGATGATTTCCAAAAACTCTGGATTGTCATCAAACCATGGTGGAAAAATCTTTGTTTCTGAAATGGAAGAAGTTCTTGATATGGATACTCTTGATGGTAATCAAGATCTTGAGATTGCACAAGAGATAAATTCTAAACCGCGTACATTACCTAAACGTAGTAGATTTGTTCCATTACAAAAATTTACCTTACATAAACTACAAGTCACATATGAAGAAAACAAAGAAACTCTTAGAGACGATTACAGAATAAAATCATTTAGTGACTTCACAAATTACTGTATCATGAAATCCCTACCAACTATGGAAAAGCAATTAAAAAATCCAACAATCGTTTATGAAAATAATTTTGGTGATTTTTAATTATCACATAACTGGTAAAAATAAATACAATCCAATTAAAGTCATGCCAATAACTGCCAGCGTTAATTTTGCAATAAAAATTTTGGATACTTTCATACAGCTAAACCAACAAGTAATGGAATAACTATCACTCCTACTATCGCACAAACTTTGATGTAGTCTTTAGCTTTTAATGGCTGCATCTTTTCTCTTTGAAATAATTTACTTTTACGTAAAAAATTTAATTTCATTTCTTAAATGGTTCCTTCGCCTTCATCATCTGATGAGATATCTACTGCTCTGAGAATTTGCGAAATGAAAATTTTTCCAACCCTTCCATTTTTTTTGATAATATTTACTACTTCATCTTCTTTAGAGTCAGGAATTATTACATCAAGTTTATACTTGTCATTAAACTGTGGTGTAAAAATCTCACTTCCTTTTGATGCGTGAATCTCTGGACCTGGATTCTTCCCTCTTCCTCTTACTTTGGAAACTGTTAGACCTCCAACATTGATCTCCTTTAATCCCTCACTAATTGCCATGACGTCATTATTTCCAAGAATCACTTCTATTTTGAGCATTTAGATACTATTGTGACTATTACACAAATATAATTTCTGATTTTGATGGCCAAATGATAACCAAATGTGTATCAAAATTAGTCACTGTTATTAATTTTAGTTTAATCCATTTTGTATGGTTCTGGACTCTGGGGATACAGCATGGATGCTTGTTGCCGGAAGTCTTGTTCTTTTAATGATCCCTGCATTGGGTCTTTTCGAGTCTGGTCTTTTAAGAAAAAAGAATGCTGCTTCGATTTTTATGCAGATATTTTTTGGTTTAGCCCTCTTGAGTGTAATGTGGTTTGTTTTTGGATTTAGCTTATCTTTTGGTCCATCAACTCAAGGACTCGTTGGAAATATGGATTGGGTTTTTCTAAAAGGTATTCCCTCTGATGCCCCATTAGAGCAATATGCTCCAACTATTCCTGGTGTCTTGTTTGTAAAATTCCAATTAATGTTTGCAGCAATTACTCCATTATTACTCACAGGAACGATTGCTGAAAGAATGAAATTTAGTTCGTTTATCATATTCATTGCCGCATGGTCTACTTTGATCTACTATCCTCTAGTTCACTGGGTTTGGGGTGGTGGTTGGTTAGCTCAACTTGGTGTTGTTGATTTTGCAGGTGGTATTGTGATTCACACTAGTGTTGGAATGGCAGCTTTAGCTGCCGCATTAGTTCTTGGAAAGAGACGACACTATGGCCCTGCTATAATGATCCCACATAGTATTCCTCTTGCAGTTCTTGGTTCATCATTATTGTGGCTAGGTTGGTTTGGTTTCAATGCAGGAAGTGCGTTATCTGCATCAGGTGGTGTTGCAGGAAATACTGTGATTGTAACACATATGGCTTCATCTGTTTCTGCTTTGATTTGGGCTGGTTTATCTTGGATAAGAACAGGTAAACCTTCTGTTGTAGCTACCATTAATGGTGCTATTGCTGGTCTTGCTGGAATTACCCCTGCATCTGGATTTGTAAGTGTAGAACATGCATTTATCATTGGTATTGCAATTGGTGTAATTTCGTACTCTGGTGTAGTATTATTCAAAGAAAAACTAAAGATTGATGATGCTCTTGATGTAAGTTCCGTTCACGGAGTTGCAGGAATAGTTGGTGCTCTTGCAATTGGAATATTTGCAAGTACTGCAATAAATCCAGGTGGTGTTGATGGATTGCTGTTTGGAAATCCTGATCAATTATGGATTCAAGCAGTTGGTGTAGCTGTTGCTGCTGCAATGGGATTTGGTGGAACTTGGATAATTTTACAAATTATGAAACATCTTATTGGAATTAGAGTATCTGCTGAAGTAGAGGACGTTGGTTTGGATATTAGTGAACATGCTGAATCTGCATATTCAGAAGAAGAAGAATTTATGTTGGATATGGATGACTATACCGAAGATTTGAAGGAAAATGATGAAATACTTCGAAGACGAAAAAAATCCGGTGCATAAATTTGAGTATTGATTATAATGGCTTATCTGATGAAGTTCTAAAGTTAGTCCCTAATGTTAGATTTGCAGGTGTTGCAAATAGTAAGGGGGAGCAAATTGCAGGTGGGCCTAAAGAAGGAATAGATCCAATCTTATCTGATGATGAGGTTGCAATGTCAATTCACTATGCATTACAAAAAAGAGAACTTTATACAAATTTGGCTTACAAAATAGGCAAAGAACGCTCTTCAATTACTGAATATGAAAAGGTCACATTGATTAGCATCCCAATAAACTCAAATGAGCTATTTTTAGTTAGTACAGAGCCTCGCGCAGATTATTTGAAAATTATTGATTATGTTCATTCAAAATTAGATTCTCAAAAAGACTCTGATTGATAATTTTACTGAGATTGACACATTAACTATGCCTGAAACGTATTTTTTGAATTAGCTTCAATTGTTAGAATTGTGAATTTATAATAAATCACCTGATTTAAACAATCAAGATTTAAAACTCAATTATGGATGTAATTCTGAATGCATTACTTACAGTTGTAGGGTTGGTAATGCTTTGTTTTGGTGGTAATTGGTTAGTAAGCGGTGGTGTTGCAATTGCTAAAAAATTCAGAATTAGTAATCTTGTAATTGGTATGACTATTGTTGCATATGGTACTTCAACTCCTGAACTGGCTGCTAGTGTTGCAGCAGCTGGTGAGCACAGTGCAATTATTTTAGGAAATATTGTTGGAAGTAATATTGCAAATGTAGGTATGGTGATTGGCATTGCTGCAATGATAGTTCCTATAGCCGTAAACAGATCCCTTTTGAAAAAAGAAATCCCTATTATGCTGGCTGTTTCATTTTTACTGGTTCTCATTTCAATTGATGGTGAGATTTCTCAATATGATGGAGTATTGTTACTGGCAGGTTTAGGTGTTTTTGGATATTATACAATTAATGATGCAATGAAACAGAGGAAAAAAAATGATGAGAGTTCTGAAAATGAATTTAATGTTGATTCTAAAAAACCAAAAAATAATTTCTATCCAAAAGCTATCGGGCTAATTGGAATAGGAATTGCTCTTTTGTATGTGGGTGCTATTCTTACAGTAGATAATGCTGTAATTTTAGCAAAAGAGTTTGGTTTATCTGAAAAAATTATTGGCTTGACTGTGATTGCCATAGGAACTTCTCTTCCAGAATTAATCACTTCATTAATTGCAATAAAAAAAGGTCACTCCGATATTGGTATTGGAAATATCATTGGAAGTAATATCTATAACATTTTAATGATTATGGGTGTTGGCGCTGCTCTTGGGGGAGTCATAATTAGTTCTGATGTTTACATCGACTATGCAATTATGATAATCTTTAGCGTCTCATTATTAATTGCAATAAAGACTGGGGTAATACCAAGGGTAATGGGAATTGGCTTGAGTGTAGGGTATGTTGCATATCTTTTGATAGCCTTTTTTAATTAATTATGTGCCTAGAATTTACTAATTTATAGAATTCACAAAAATTTTGTCTGCCCTTATTGAAGGTGCAAATGAAGGTAGTGATGCCCACTGAATAATTTGTTTCTGATTATTTCCAATTCCTGAAATATTTTTTAGCATTGTTGGAAGATTATGGATAATTCTAACAGATTTTCCTGAACTCTTTATCTTCCCATTTTCGATAATTCTTATTCCACTTCTTGCAGTACATGAAAAATCCCCTTTGATTGGGTTTACTGCATATGTGTACCATAATCTTCCTACTAGTATTCCATGTTTGGTATCCTTTATCATGTCTTCTTGGGAATAATCTCCTGAATTTACTGTAAGATTATGTGGTGCTGAAATAGTTATTGGATCTGAACTTCTTCCCATTGGTGATCCTGGCCTACTTGCATTGCCTGTTGACAGTTGACCTTCTTTGTAACTGTCAAAAATATTTGAAAATGTTTCTTTGAAAATACCTTTATCTATGAAATTTCTTTTTCTAGTTTTTATTCCTTCATCATCAATTACTTTGCTACCTATTCCTTCTGGTGTATGTGGTTTATCAGTTAAGCTAAATTTCTCAACTGCAATCTCATCTTCTAAACTATTTGAAAAACAACTTTTCTTTTCTGAGAATGTTTTTAAACTAAAATTAGATGCTACAACAAATGCTAGTAACTCTCCTACAGAATATGGTTCAAAAATTATATCATATTCTCCTGATTCAATTTTTTGTGGGTTGATTGAATCTATGCACATCACTTTTGCATCATTTCCAATTTGTTCAGGGTTAAATTTAGATAAAGTTCTACAACTGGCATGTCCAATTCCTGATACTGGGATTGTTCCAATCTCTGATTCTGCATTAATTATCCCTGATATGTAACTTGCTTTATCTCCAAAAATTAATCCATTTGAATTTTCTAATTCAAAAATCTCATGAATAATATTGAGCGATCCTGTAATCGTTTTAATTTTACCATCTTCAGCAAAATTAATCATAGTTTGTGCGATATCAGTAATATTTGAACTGGATATGTTTTCAATTTTTTTATCATATGTGCCATAAATTTTTGAATTTTTAATTTTGTAAGGTAATCCATTCCAAAATTCTCTTGGTTTGAGATTTGAAATTGATGAATAAGATTTACTGATGTCTTTTTCAATATTTTCTTTATTTGTTGTCTGGAG
>JBFIEJ010000050.1:0-9122 GCA_041603475.1 Candidatus Nitrosopumilus sp.
AGAGAGAAGAAGAGAAGGTGGAAGATTTGAGGATAGACGTAGAGAAGGTGGAGAGAGAAGAAGAGAAGGTGGAAGATTTGAGGATAGACGTAGAGAAGGTGGAGAGAGAAGAAGAGAAGGTGGAGAGAATAAAGAAAGATCAAATTCAAATAAAAAGAGAAAGAAGTTTGGAAGAAGATAATCAAGCATTTTTTTGGATAAAATCAGAAGGTGAACAAAAGCTTGCAACTGAAAATATGGTTCCAGGCAATCAAGTATACAAAGAAAAACTAGTCATCAAAAAAGGAATTGAGTATAGATTATGGGATCCATTTAGAAGTAAATTAGCAGCAGCTATAATGAATGAATTAGATTATTTTCCATTTGAAAATAAAAGTAAGGTTTTGTATTTAGGAGCATCAACTGGAACAACTGTTAGTCACATATCAGATATTGTTGGTCCAAGTGGAATAGTTTTTGCAGTTGAGCATGCAAGTAGAGTAGCAAGAGATTTTTTGGATAGAGTTGCCACATATAGAAAAAATATCATGCCAATTCTACAAGATGCTAGAAAACCTAAAGAATATTTTTCTGTATTTGGTAAAGTAGATGTAGTTTACGTAGATATTGCACAACCAGATCAAACAAAAATTGCATTGGATAATTGTGAGATGTATCTAAAAAAAGGAGGTTATTTCTTTTTGGTAATTAAAACACGAAGCATTGATGTGACAAAATCTCCCAAAAGAATTGTAGAAGAGGAAACTGAAAAACTAAGAGAAAAATTTGATATTTTACAATCAATAGATTTACATCCATATGATAAGGATCATGCTATCATTATTGCAAAATCAAAAATCTAATTATTTTTAATTATTTTTTGAACAGGTTTCCAACTTTTACGTACAAAACTAGGCATAACTTTATGTTTTTTGTAATATTTTGTTACAAATTTAACGGTTGTAGAATCAGAAGGATACCCACTACCTAAATTATGAACTTTTCTTAATTTCATAATTGCTCTATCCCTACTAACTTTAGCAAGAATGGATGCTGCAGATACAACAACAAATCTATTGTCTGCACGATGATAAGATTTAATTTTATGATTATCAGATAGTTTAGAAATTTCTTTTCCAAATCTAGCAGGATTAACATCACATGAATCAACATATGAAATATCTGAATTTAATTTTGAAACAACTTTAGCCATGTATTTTGCCTCTAAACCATTTAGACAGTGTTTCTTTACACTAGCATCAATTGATTTAGGAGAAATTTTTGCAATATAGTAATCATCTACAATTTCAATAATTTTTTTGTATAGACTCTCTCTTAATTTAGGAGTGAGTTTTTTTGAATCTTTTACACCCAATTTACTTAATTTTTTTATGTTTTTTTTATCTATTGATATACCAGCTATTACCAATGGTCCCAACATGGGACCACGTCCAGCATCATCAATACCACAAATTTGCACGAACTAGTTCTAAAAGCACAAGTATTAAACCGTTATACAACTAGAAAAAATTGAAACATAATTGGAATTTCCAAATGAAACTTTTCAAGAAATTATTGAGGGAAACACAAAATTACTTGTACCAAAAAAATCAATGATAGATAAAGTTCCACCAAAAAAACCTGCATTCTTCAATCCAAAAGCAAAACTGAACAGAGATTTTTCAATAATTGTGTATTCAGCATTTCTAAGAAATTTTAAAGGTCCAAAAATCTTCCTAGAGGGATTATCAGGGATAGGTGCAAGGGGATTACGAGTTGCAAATGAATTGCAATTAGATAATGTGATAATTAATGACTTGAATCCAACTGCACTTAAAATGGCAGAATATTCAGCCAATCTAAATAAATTAGATAATATCGAATTTTCTGAAAAAGAGGTTTGTAGGTTTTTTAGTGATTACTCAAAAAAAGGCCAAAGAGGCTCAATTGTAGACATTGATCCTTTTGGCTCGCCTGCAGCATTTTTTGATTGTGGGATCAGGGCAACTATGCATGGCGGTATTTTATCAACTGCGGCAACTGATCTTCAGGTCCTAAATGGATTATTCCAAAGTGCCTGTAAAAGAAAATACGGAGGAATTCCAGTTAGAACAGAGTATGGAAATGAAATAGCAATCAGATTAATTCTTGGATGTTTACGAGTAGTAACTGCAAGATTAGGAGTAGAAATGATTCCAATGTTTGTAGAAAGTGATATGCATTACTATAGAACATATGTAAAAATTTTGAATAGGCCAGATCAACAAGAGAATTTGGGATATATTCTACATTGTAAAAATTGTGGACATAGAAAAACATCTTTAGAATCTGAAGATATATGTGAATTGTGCCATTCGAAAATTAGCAATGCAGGACCTTTATGGATAGGGAAAATTTTTGACAGAGATTTCATTAAAAGTATGTTATTAGAAATTCCCAATTTACAATTAGACAAGGTTTGTGAAAAAACTTTACAAAAATGTCTTCTAGAATCAGAATTGCCTGGCACATATTTCACTCTTGATGAAATTGCATCTAGAATGAAATCATCACCACCAAAATTAGAAAATGCAATATCACAATTACAAAAAAATAATTTCAATGCCAGTGTAACATCTTTTAGTCCAACAGGTTTTCGAACAAATGCATCAATTGATAAGATTATTAAAATATTTCAGACTATCCAGTAAATCCTAAACAGACATAGTATAATTCACTACTTTGTTTTCTGCTAGCTTTAGGTTTTGTAAGATTTATTCTTGCAAATTTTTTCTTGACATAATCTTTGAATTCCATGGAATATTCTCCATCAAAAACTTTGAAGACAGCATTTCCTTTATGAGCTAAAACTTTGTCCATAATTTTTGTACAGTCATAGTTTAGAGAAATTTGTTTGGCATGATCTACTGTCCAATTTCCACTTACTTGAGGAGATAGATCACAAATTACTGCATTAACTTTACGCCCAAAATAGTCCATTATTTCATCTATTACATGCTCATCCTCAATATTTTCTCGAATAATATGAGCACCTGGAATCTCCTCAACATATGATAGATCAACACCCATAACTTTACCCTGATTTCCTGCCAATTTAACAGCCATCTGAGTCCAACCACCAGGAGCACACCCTAGATCAAGTACATAAAATCCAGGACCAATAATTCTGTAAGATTGATTTAGTTCTTTTAGTTTGAATGCTGCTCTACTTCTATAGCCTTGTTCATGCGCAAGTTTTCTATAGTGATCTTTGCGGGCATCTTGAAGCTTCATTTGGACTTCGCAGGTTTTTTCATTTCAGCAATTACCCAATCTTCAATGAATTGACAGTTTCTTGGACTGATTTCCCCTTCTAGCGAACATTTTTGTTCAACTGGACATACAAGGCACGGAGCATTCTCAATTGATTGAGTACTGATGGGTGTTTTTTTAATAATTAATTTGTAAGTCCAACGACCTTTCTCAAGAATTTTTTCTCTGGTAATTGTTCCCATTCTTTCAAGTTTTAATGCTAAACGTGAACCATCACGACTTGTAAGTTTAAGTTTTTTCCATAATTCACTTTGAAACATTCCATCAGATTCACGTTCTGCCAAAATATCATAAACTCTGTTAGTGAGTCTTTCCATGTCAACTTTTTCAATTTGGAAATTTTCAATCTCTTCATCAGATAGTTGTTCTTCTAATTCTTCTTCAAGTGTTTTTTCAGCTTCTTTTTTAGCTTCTTCTAATTCTTTTTTAGTTAATTTTTTTACTTTTTCAGGTTTTGCTTCTTTCTTTGCTGTTTTTTTAGCTGGCTTTGCTTCTTTCTTTGTTGTTTTAGCTGGCTTTGCTTCTTTCTTTGTTGTTTTAGCTGGCTTTGCTTCTTTTTTAGCTGTTTTTTTAGCTGTTTTTTTAGCTGTTTTTTTAGCTGTTTTTTTAGTTGGCTTGGATGCTTTTTTCTTTTTTAATGCATCAAGTTCGGTCTTGATTTTTTCTGCTTCTTCCATTAGAGTATCTTTTTTCTTTGCCATTAAATCACCTTAATTTTTAAATTCATTTTCTTATTTATCACTCAATAATTCATTCCTATTTAATAGTAAATGTACCTTTAATGGAGATATTCTTTAGATCTTTTGAAACCATTTCGGCCACTATCTCATATGTACCAGGGGTATCAATTACTTTAGAGAATTTATCATCAACTGGAAGAAGTTGATTAGCCTTAACAAAGCACTGCTCAAAGAATCCCCCTTGAGTAATTACATCATTTTTACTAGAGTATATGGTGACATAAAGATCTCCACAATCAAATAAAGTATCATTCATTTTGATATTGATTTCCACAGGTTCAGAAGTAGTATATTGTTTAGCCAATCCAACTATCTCAATTGAGGATTTATGAGTGGAAAATCCTTCTGAAGAGGACATTGGCCACATGTTTAGTTCTCTATCAGGTTTTTGCAAAATATCAGCCATTACTGCAGATCCAAAAATTACAGAAAAAATTACAGGTAATACAAATACTACAAAAACTCTCTTAGTTGCCATTTGTTTTAAGGTCTGTAATTCCCTTATATCTATTTAGTAAAATTTGAAAACAGGAGATCAATTTGACGAATGAGTTAAATCGTAGCCAACTAAATATCGCTAATGCGACTTAGAAAATTCCGAGTCAGAGCATATCGTTGCATTCATGATTCTGGTGAAATTACTGTAGGGGACTTGGCAGCCTTTGTGGGTAGAAATGAAAGCGGTAAAACTACAATTTTACAAGCTTTGACATTATTGAATAGAGATGAAACAGTTTCAGATCTAGACCTATGTGATGAAATGAGTGAGGAACTCAAAGAGCCAATGAGATTGGCAGAGGGAGAATTTGAGTTAAACCAACACGAAATTAGTCTAATTAAACAAAAATTTCCCAATTTACCAGAAATTAAAAAAATTAAATTAATCAGAACAAATAGAAATCCAAAAGTTCAGTATGAGTTTGAAGATATTGAACTTAGTGAAGATGAAAATAAAGGAATTAATTCATGGGAAAATTTTTCAAAGGAAATTTTAGGATTCTTTGATACAATTCCAAATCACCTTAGAATACAGATAGATACATCATTTTTTGAAGGTCCAGTTCCAAAAAATCAAGAAACTTTTGATAGAGGGATGGCAGAATTTAGTAATCAATTTCATGTTATAGCAATTCAAGAACCCAAAGTAATTGAAGAGTGGGAGAAAATTTATGAAAATCCAGATAATCAGTTTTCAAATCTTCTTAGTGGTGAAAGTGAAAAAACAGCCTTACAAAATTACATTGCATCAGATTTACATCCAAGATTTGTTTATTTTTCAGATTATAAAAAAATCTACGGAAACATCAATCTTAACGAGTATCTAAGAGAAGAGAGGGGGGAAAGAGCAGACTCTATTGAATATATTGAAGAATTTGATAAAGCAGAGACTGTAAGAAATCTGTTCTATCTAGCAGAGTTAGACATGAAGGAATTAGATGAAGTAAAGGAGAGCCCCTCCAAATGTATCAAATTACTAAATGCTGCAAGTAATAGATTGACTAGCAAGTTAAATCCTGCATGGAAAGGAGATCCAATTCACGTAGACTTGAGATACAATCCAGGTAACATCATGAGTGTTGTTATCTCAGATGTACATAAAGATGGAACGATTACAAATACAGGACTGTTAAACAGAAGAGCTGAAGGTTTCAAGTGGACGTTTTCATTTATTGTAAACTTTGCAGCTGAAACACAAAGAGCTGAATTAAAAGAAGCAATCTTACTATTAGACGAACCTGCTAGAAATCTACATCCAACACAGCAAATGGGAATTTCAGATTTATTGAAAAATTTAGCTGGAATGAATCAAGTTTTGTATGCAACCCATTCTCCATTTATGATATTTGACTATACACCAGGGAATTTACTTGTGGTGGAATTAGATAAGAGAAAACATTTGAGTAGAATTTTTTATGATTATTGGAATGCAGATGATAAAACACTAACACCAATTTTGTATGGATTATCTAGAGGTCAAGTTGAATCTATCGTAGATAGAGAAATTGGAACAAACTCTAGACCTGTAATAATAGTAGAGACAATGTCAGATGCAATGTATCTTAATGCGTTTGATAAATTTTTACAAGATCCAAATATTTCTATGAATCCACTAAATGTAGTAGCTGCATATAATAAAAATTCAGTTTTGCCTCTAGCAATATTTTATAGAAATCATGGATACAGAACATTTATTCTATTAGATAATTCTGAAGAATCAAAACAGATTTCTGCACAACTAGTTTCTAATGAATTCTCATCAATTCAAACCATCTTCTTTGAAAAAGAAGGTAAGAAATTAGAATCCATTGAAGACTATATTGTTCTTGAAGATTATCTATATCCAGTAAATCAAACATATGAAATAAAATTGAGACAGGAAGGATTTTCAAATTTAACACCACAGGAAGTAGCATCTAAAGACGGTAAAGGAGTGATAGACAAATTAAGAAAAATTTGGCAAGAACATAGAGATGATGATTGGGGACAATTTAACAATGAAGAGATTACTCGATATATTTGTGAAAAAATTGCATTAGAAGAAACCAGCTTCCTATCAGATAAAACAAAAGATCAATTTAGATCCCTGTACAGATTAATTGCTGAAAGAATAAGACAATATCAAAATGTAGTTACTAAACCTGAATTAGATAAATTTCAAAAGGCCAAAGCTTAAGATTTAAGAAGTTTTCTCATGAAAGACACTGAAATAAAAAATACAAAGTTTGGAAAAAAGGTTTAAGGTTAAATGAGAGATGAGAGTTTGATGATCATGAACAGATCCTCTATGAGAGGAATTTTCCTTTCAAGTTTACTAATATTTTCATTAGTCATAGTTTCAATTATTCCTGATTCATTTGCTGAAGAAATTAATGTTAAAAGTATTGCATTAGATAAAACAACAATTATTGAATTAACAAATGATTCTAAGGAAGACATCAATACTTTTAGAATTTGGCTAGGTAGTGATTTCAGTTTCACATCTTTTAAAACTGAGAATGGATGGGTGGGAGAAAAAACTCCACAAGGAGTTATAATTTTTACATCATCAGAATCCATCAAACCAGGTGAAACCGTAAAGTTTGGAGTCAAGACTGACAAATCAAAACCAGGAATTAATTGGAAAGCATTGGATAAGGAAGACAAACAATTAGACATAGGTAAAGCAATCCCTGGAGAATTACCAAAGGTTACACAAATTTCAGAATCCAAATCAAGTGAAACAACAAATAATTCAGATTCAAAAATGTCTACTGAATCAACATTTAGAATAGTTCCAGAGAAACCTAATGTTGGTTCATCTATTAGAGTTACAGGTGATAAATTTGCAGCATCTGAAGAATTTGATTTTTACATTAATTCTAAAAAGTTAGGTAGTTTCAAGACAGACAAAGATGGTCATTTTATGACTACAATGAAAATTCCAGAGAATGAGAAAGCTGACAGAGTAGATTTCAAAATTATGCACAAAACAGGAGAAGAGAAGAAGATTAGTTTGAGAATTGGTGATGTGGAAAATAGAATTCCACAATCAAAAATTGTTCCACTTACAATTAAGGGAGTTCCGGACTCTGTAAACAGAGGTGACTTTTTAGAGATTTCTGGAACAGGAAATCCTAACAGCGGAGTTGAAATAGAGATTTTTGGTCCAGATGGAGAATCAGTTAGAACAAGAACAGCTACAACAGATGCCAAGGGGAATTGGAAATTAGAACCATTGATTGTACCTCTAGATAGACCCATTGGAAAATATAATGGAGTTGTTTCTGATGGAAGACAGACAATAGAAATTCATTGGTCAGTTGAATCAAACAAAGTAATCATCATAACTCCATCTCAATTAAAATATGAAAATGGTGAAATAATGAAATTTAATGGAACTGCAATTCCAAACAAACCAATGGAATTAAGATTAGAAGATCCAATTGGAAAAGAAATTTTTTCAGACATTATTCAAATTGGAAATGATGGTAATGTGGAATTTGAATTTGAAACTACATTAAATTCACCCAAAGGAACTTACACTCTAATTGCATCACAAGATAAAGAGAAAGAATTCATTTTTGCCGGAGTAGGACAATTACCTGTAATTCCAGTCAATTTGGAATTTGATAAACTTAATTACAAAGCTACTGAAACTGCACAAATCACATTTTCTGGACAAGCTTCAGATGTTGTTAGTTTGTTAATAGTAGATCCTGGAGATAAGCCAAAAGAGTCAGACATTACTATACAATTACTCCCTGATGGAAGAGGTTCATATTCTCTCCCACTAAAAGGATATGCATCAGGTGTGTATACAGCAGTAGTTCAAAAGGGAAGTGCTCAAAGCTCAGAAACATTTACTGTAGGACTTCAAATTGGTTCTGGTGAAATTAGTATCAATACCACTAAAGAAGATTATGATCCAGGAGATTCAATATTGGTTTTAGGAAATACAGGACCTAACATCATTCTAACTTTATCATTGTTGGATCCTGACGGAAATGAAATTAAATTTAGAGAAACTTATTCAAATAAGGAAGGAAAGATTTCAGAAGGCTCATTTAGAATTCCAACAGATGCTAAACCAGGTATTTGGACAATAAAGGCAAAGAGTGGTGCAAACTTTGATGTAGTTGAAGTTAATGTATCTGCAGTAACCCAAGAGGGAATGGTAGTTGTAGTTACTGATAGTCCAAAATTGGATGGAGTAAATGATTTTATCAGAATTCACGTCTATGGAGCAAAACAAACAGTACAAATGGATATTGTTTCAGATAATGGAGAAATAATAGAGCATTTAGAATTCCCATCAACTGGATCTGGTGAGATTAATCAACCTTGGATGATTCCAAAAGACATTGAACCTGGAACATATACTGTGAAAGTAAAAGATGCGTTTAATTCAGCAGAAACTACATTTGAAATTTAGTATCAAACAATTTTATTTCACCTCATATTCAATTTGAGCATGAATCTAAAAGACAAAATAGCTGAATATCCAAATTTTCCTAAAAAAGGTATTTTATTTAGAGATTTTAGTCCAATTCTAAAGGATCCATCATCAATGTCATTTATTGCTGATGAATTTGCAAAGTATTTTCATCCAAA
>JBFIEJ010000051.1:0-9086 GCA_041603475.1 Candidatus Nitrosopumilus sp.
GTAGGAGAAACTATTACAATTCTTGTTACTCCTGCAACTTTAGCTGGAACTACAGACATTATTACTGAGCTTGGGTATTTAGCCAAACCCCCAGGTATGTAGCATCCAACACTTTGAATTGGAATAAATTTTTTAGATATTATTGTTCCATCATTGTCAATTGTTTTATTTTTTAATACCGATTTTATTTCAGATTCAGTTTTCTCAAGTCTAGCTTTCGCTAATTGTAATGCCTTTATTTCAGATTTTGATATTTTTGAATAAGCATTTTTTATCTCAGTCTTTGATACACGTAATGAAGAGGTTTTTGATCCACTGAATTTTTTTTCGTATTTTTTAATTGCAACATCTCCATTTTTTTTCACATCTTTTAGAATGCTTTCTACAATGGATTTATTTTTTTGAGGCTGTTTTGGGATGGCTTTGGCTGCAAATTTTTCGACATTATTTACTTTGGTTATTCTCATCAATTTTCTTCGTCACGCTTTATCTCCTCAAGTTCAAGAATTTGTCGTGGTTCATGAACTACAAGACCTTGAGCAATCTTCCTTAGTTTAGGGATTAGTTTGTGAAATTCTTCCTTTTTTATGACTGTATTAACACCAAACCATCCATTCTCACTAAGTGGACTAATTGTAGGTTTTTTCAGTGAAGGCATCTGTGTTAGAAGTTTCTTTAGATTTTTCTCTTCAACATTTAGGTAAATGTGTAGATACTTTCTGCCATGAACTGCGCCTCTCATTAGAGTTACAATATCAAATATTTTTTCACGTTTTTTGGGATCCTTTAGTGCCTTTTTATTTACAATCAAGTGAGCAGTTGAAGTTAGAACCTCATCTACAATTTTCAATTTATTTTGCTTGAGGGTCGTTCCAGTTTCAGTTACATCCATTATTGCATCAACATCTTCAGGAGGTTTTGCCTCAGTTGCGCCAAATGATAAATGAATTTGAACACTTTTGTTGGAACCTAATCTAACCCACGGAGTAACAATTAATGGATCTTTTGAGCCATAATATTTTTTGTATGACTTTGTTTGTTTAATGAATTTAGAAGCTGTAGTTAGATATTCTGAAGAGATTCGTAATGTTTTTTTCTTTTTTCCATAATCTGCAATCATTGCATCAAGATTTTTGTAATGATATTTGTCTGGAAATGCAATTACTAGTCTAATCTTTCCATATTCTAAATCTAAAATTGGTTCAACATCAGAATTTGTTTCCCCTACCCAATCTTTTCCAGTAATACCTACATCATACAATCCTTCTGACACCATAGTAGGGATCTCTTGTGGTCGAAGCATTTTCACAATAATTTTTGGATCATCAAGGTAAACACGATAGGTCCTACTTTTTCTATTTACTTTTGTCCATGATTTTTCTAATAGTTTGAAAGTAGCTTCTTCCAGACTTCCTTTAGGTATGGCAAATTTTACATCAGACATTAGCAATTTTTTCACTTTTTAGGTATATAATAGCATGTTTAAATTTGCTCAAGTAATTCTTTAGCTCTATCAAGTGAAATTTTCTTTTCTTCAATCATTCTCTGAACAATTTCATCTATCTGTTCAGGGCTTGCCCCTGCGGCTGCTGCAAGATTTCTAGCGTGTAGACGCATGTGACCTTTTTGAATTCCTTCAGTAGCAAGAGCTCTAATTGCACTATAATTTTGTGCAAGACCAGTTGCAGTCATTACACAAGCAAGTTCTTGAGCAGAGGAAACTCCCAGAATCTTTGTACACACTTTAGCAATGGGATGAACATTTGCAATTCCTCCAACTATTCCTACTGAGAGAGGAATTTCTAAAGTGCCGACTAGATTTCCATCATTATCCTTACTCCATTTACTAAGTGAACGATATTTGCCAGATTTGGCAGCATAGGCATTTGCAGCAGCTTCGATTGCCCTACTATCTTGACCAACTGCATTTGCAACAGCTATAGTTCCATTCATGACACCTTTGTTGTGAGTAACTGCACGGTAGACATCATTGTCTGCAAATTCAAATGCCAGAATAATATTATCAACTACCTCCTCTCCTCCTACTGCTTCTTTTTCAAAGACAGCTTTTGCTTTTGCAATTCTTCTTGTAGAATAGTTTGAAAGAATTCGAAGTAGTGTTCGTCCACCTGTAATCTTTTCAATTGATGGTGCAATTGCCTCACACATTGTATTTGTAACATTTGCACCCATTGCATCGCCTACATCAATTAGTAATTCAACAATTAGCATTTTTCCTGATGGTGTCTCGATTTCCTTACAACTGATTTCTTTTGCTCCCTTACCCATTTTAGATAAAGTGTTACTTTTTGAATTTGCCAATTCTAAAATTTCCTGTGAAGAATCTTGAATTTTTTTAATTGCTGAATTTGTATCAACATCTAGTACTTGAACTTGACCAATACTGTAAGACTCGTCAGCTGTAACTTCAAATCCTCCTTTAATCCTGGCAATCTTTGCACCTTTGGATGCGGCTGCAATTACTGATGGCTCTTCAATTACCATGGGAATAAGGTAGTCTTTTCCATTTATTTTGAAATTTGTTGCAACACCTAAGGGAAGTGAAAATGTTCCAATAGCATTTTCTACCATCTTATCTGCCTTTTCAAATGAAATTCCACCATTGCTATCTTGTAAAATATCTAATTCCTCATCTGAAAGATTAGCAAAGTTTGCAACAACATCCAATCTATCTTTTCTAGATTTTTCAAAAAATTTTGAAATTGACGAATCAGGCATTTTATTTTATTATCCTCAATAGTTTATCATCCATGCTATCTGGAAAACCTTTTCCATCAGTATTTGAAGTAATTACATAAAGACTTCCATCTGGTCCCTGTACTACATCACGAACTCGTCCTATACCGCTTAGAATAGATTTTTGAGAACTCAAACCTTCTTCAAAATCCAGCTGATAAAGATTAGATGCTCTCATAGAAGACAATATGAATGGGAATTCAAAATCAAGTTTATCTCCAGTATAAAATAGAATTCCTCCTGGCTCTATACTTGGATCGTAGCAAAGAAGGGCATCTTCATAATTTTTATCTCCTGAACATTCCTCCTCAGGCCATCCATAATTTTTTCCTGCTTGAATTAGATTAATTTCATCATTTTTTTCAGGTCCAAATTCAGATACGTACAAGTTTCCATCATTATCCCATGTCATTCCCTGAGGATTTCTATGTCCTAATGAGTAAATTGGGGAATCTGGAAATGGATTATCATCAGGGATTGTGCCGTCATCATTAATTCTTAAAATTTTTCCCGATAGTGAATTGGGATCTTGAGGTAGATGTGATGCATCAGAAACAGTTCCAGTTCCAATGTATAATTTTTCATCAGGTCCAAATTTGATAAAACCACCATTGGTAAACGAGGAACCAGGAATTTTATCTAGTATAGTTTCAGCTTTTTGTAATTTATTTTCAAATTCTGTGATTCTAATAATCTTATTCCATAAATTTCCGTTTTCCGCATAGGTTAGAAATACATACAATAAATGATTATTTTCAAAATTTGGATGCAATGCAATTCCTAACAATCCACCATCAAATACTTTGGCGGCACGAAATACCGCAAGTGAAGAGTCTAAAAGCACTCCATCTTGGATTACCCTAATGTTACCATCTTTTTCTGTGACAAAAATTCTATTCTCTGAAATTGCAATAGAACGAGGTTTATCAAGATTATTGGCAACAATTGTTACAGAATCACTTTCAGTATTCACATTAGGTTTTGGTAAAGGAATAGGATCAGTTGGAGAAGTTAGAACAAATACTGAAAAAGATACAGCTACTACAATTACAATGATTTGAATTTTTTTATCCACAAGGAGTCAATTTTTTCAAATCCTATTAATTACTTTCAAGCATTTGATAAAGCGTATATACGGCTGATCCTCATTTATGGATCAGCGGGGTGGGGAAGTCAGACTATTTAGGGCTAGGTCATCCCGGCGGGCTCATAACCCGCAAATCAGTAGTTCAAATCTACTCCCCGCTACTTAGTTTCTATAAACACAAAACCATGGCTCAGATTGTTTGAATTTTGAATCTTGATTCACCAATCCCATTCGCTGCTGGGGTCTTGTCAAGTGCCTATGTGCAGATATTTTTGGAATATAGAGTTGTTTTTTGAGTTTCCTTGATATTTCCATAGTTACTTTTTTGGATGATGTTTTTCCACATCTAATACATTGAAATCCTTGATTCTTGCCTTTGGATTTCATATTTTTATTACATTTTTTACATTGGGGATTAGATAGTACCAAATTTTTTTCTAGATTCAGAATTTTTATAAATTCAAGATTAATAATTCTTGGAAAATTTTTTGATGCTTTCCTAACTCCTCCACCCACAGAAATTTTATCTCCACGAATCAGACGTAAAGCAATGTCAGTAATTCCTGTTGGCTTGTAAACAGCGCATAAAAATTCTTTATTTTGAGATAAAATTTTGAAAATAACATGACCGCCTTTAACAATTTTTGGAGTACTAGATAATATTCCAGTAATTTTTCCAGATGCATATGGTTTCATATTTTCTGCAGTCAATTTATTTTTCAAATGATCACCAGTACCCTGGTTTGATTTGAAGATCATGTAGCCATCTAGTTTTTCATCAGTTTTGATAATCTTTGTTGCTTGTAACAGTGAAGTGATATTTTCTCCCCTGACACCATAAAAAACTGGATCAGGTCCATGAGGAGTGATCAGTACTCTTCCTTTCTTTGTATCAAAACTGTTAAACGTGTATGGAGAAGTTTTTTCTTGCATAGTTTTTACACTTTGGGCAACAATCTTTCTTTTCTTTCCAAATTTTGCTTTTTTACGATAGCTTAATAGCTCTAGTGTGTGATCTGCAAAATCATAACCAATTGCTCCAATTGCTCCAACTAATCCTTGACCGTTTCCTTGATAATAGAATTCTAAATTATTATTTTTAGCAAATTTTTTTGCAGCATTACGATTGATTAATTGCCACAATGCTAAATTACTAAATTTTGTAAACTCAGAAGGAATTGAATCGCTTTCAAAAAAAACTAGACCGGGATTTGCACCATTTATTGTATCAGAATATTTTGTGACAAGATTTTTGATTTGTTTTTTTACCTTTGTGGGATTTCCAGTCTTAATTTTAAGAGAGACTGCACCATTTCCTCGTGTTTTCCAGGGAATATTTGGATTAAATCGAATTAATTTTGGATAATCAAGAATCTCTGCTTTCTGTTTTTGAAGCAAATCAACTACTTTGTAGGCTAGAAATGTTGTACACATTCCCTTTGGGGAATCAGTATCATCAAAACCAATATTGAGAACAGTTTGATTTTCCATAAATTACTTGAATAAATCTCGCATTTTTAGTTGTTGCAAGGTTCAGTTGATTTAAATTAATAAACTCAGATCCCAAGCTCAAATTGATAATTATTGATGAAGAGAGAATCTTCAAAGAAATTGAAGAAAAAAAACCGGCATCTGTATCACTGAATGGACCAGATGGGATTTTACCACAAGTTCAAGAAACTGCCATTAACATTACTAAAAAATTTGGAATTCCTGCATATGTGTTAGCTGATACTACATGGGGAACTTGCGATTTGAATTCAAATGGTTCCAAAGTATTAGGAGCTGAAATTCAATTTAACATTGGACATACCATAAACACTGAATCACTTGAAAAAAATCTTGTTCTAATTGATGCATTTGATGATGTTGAATTTGACAGTGTCGCAAGAAAATGCACAGAACTACTAAAGGGAAAAACAATTTCACTAGTTACTGACAGTCAGCATCTACATCAAGTAGATAAAGTTGAAAAAATCTTAACTGAAAATGGAATTAATGTAAAAATTGGTAAAGGTAAGGGGCAATTAAATGACGGTCAGGTATTTGGTTGTGAATTTTATCCTGCAACAGAGTTGAAAAAAGAAGTTGATGCCTATGTATTTTTAGGGCAAAGTAATTTCCATGCAGCAGGAATTGCATTGTCTACAAATTTACCAACGTATGTCCTAGATCCATATTTTAACGAAGTACGAGAGGTAACTGAATTTGCGCAGAAATTAAAAAAGAAGGCTACTCTTGCAATTTACAAGGCAGCAGAAGCAAAATCATTTGGAGTAATTGTGGGATTAAAGGAAGGTCAGCTATCGAAGGTATTTGCACTGAAAATCAAAAGAGATTTAGAAAAAGAAGGAAAGCAAGTTCAATTATTTGCACTAACAGACATTACTAACGAAAGATTAAGAAATCTCAAAGGCATTGATGCCTTTATTCAAGTAGCATGCCCAAGAATCTCTACAGATAATCAGTTTGATAAGCCTGTATTATCGACTCCACAGGCAAATGCACTCTTGAAAATTTTAAGAAATGAAAGCATTGAAGGGTATCTAGAAATCCCTCACTGGTTATAATTAAGAAACTAGTTTTTGAAATCTTGTATCATCAGAAATTTTTTCAAAGGCACTAGATTTTTGTGCCTTTATTTTGTATTGAATTCCTTGAGAAATTGCATGTTCTAGTGAATCTATAGATTCATTAATTTTTGAGAGCATTGCAAGACTGCAGGATTTATCAAACAAGACATCCCCGTTATTTGGATAATCATCAAGTATTTTATTGCAGCAAGTAATTGACTCAGAAAATTTGCCCATTGAAAATAAAATTCGTTCTTTATGATATAATGCAATGTTGTATTTTTCATTTGATTTTAAAATCTCATCACAAATCAATAGTGCTTGCGCAAAATTTCCAATCTTTCTCAGTGATGATACTTTGTTTATCAAAACAGATAGATCATCGGGATCAATTTTCAGAGCTGCATCATAGCAACTCATTGCAGATTCAAAATCTTTTAGTTTACTTTGGGCATATCCTTTATTGTTTAATGCACTGATATTTTTTGGATTTTCATTTAGAATTTTGTCATAATAGATTATTGCGTCTTTGTATTTTCCCTGAAGAAATAATCTATTTCCTTCATCCAATATTGAATTTATTTTTGGATCTGTCATTAGTGATCATAATTCAGGCTTCATTAAGATTTTACCAAATAGCCCCTTTCCTTTGAGCATTTTATTGTGAGCAGTTACTGCCTCCTCTAATGGGAAAACTGAATCAACAATAGATTTGATCTTACCTTTAGACATCCAATAAAGTCCCTGCTCTAATTCGGCTCTGGTTCCCTGAGTTGAGCCTAAAATGTTGATTCCTTTAAAGAAAATATGGCGCAAGTCAGTCTTTGCATCATATCCAGTAGTTGCACCAGTAGTAACTATTGTTCCTCCGTAATTGAGCAGAGTCAACTCTTTGTTCCAATGATTACCTCCAATATGCTCAAAAATTACATCTAATGCAGGAGTTTCACCGTATGGTTTTGGAATTTTTTTTGCAATTGATCTTACCTCTTTATGCCAATCATCTTTTCTGTGATCAACTGCATAATCTGCTCCCAATTCCAATAACTTTTCTAATTTATCTGGACTTGCAGTTGCAATAACTGTGCATCCAAAAAGTTTTGCAATTTGAATTCCATAAGTTCCAACTCCTGAACTGCCACCCATCACTAACACCACTTGACCTGGTTGAATTTTTGCTCTACCTACTAACATGTGCCATGATGTCAAGAGAGTCATTGATGCAGCAGCTGCATCATCAAAAGAAACATTTTCAGGAATCTTAACTACATTGACTTCAGGAAGATGAGTATATTCACAGTACCCACCCCAGAGTGGACCTGTTTCAAAACCCCAGATGGAACGCTTTTTGCAATCATATTCACGTCCATCAGTACAAGCTTTACAAACTCTGCATGACATGTTGCCATGAGATACAACTCTATCTCCAACTTTGATATTTTTTACATCACTGCCAACGGCAGTAACTTCACCTGCAGCATCTGTTCCAGAGATATGTGGTAATGGAATTGCAAGAGGCTTTCCTCTCATTCCCCAAATATCATCATAGTTAAGAGCCGCAGCTTTTACTTTGAAAACTACTTCATTGGGTTTTGGTTCTGGAATAGGAATTTCTTTAATTTTTAATATTTTAGAAAAATCATCATCTGTTGTATATTCTTCATATACTAGCGCTTTCATGATTTTTCTCAAGTTTTTAGAGATATATGATTTATCAACTTAGTCCATACCACAAACAATTATAATCATAACATCAAGAGTCCCATCATGTCTGAAAATGCAGTATATCCAGGTGACAAAATAGCATCTATTGAGGAATATGAGGCTGGATACAATACCTTTGATGATGGAGATATGGTAAGGGCTGCAACTGTTGGTCAAAAAGACATTGATAAGGCAAACAGAACGGCAAGCATCAATCATCCAAAGATGCTTTCAATTCCCAAAGTAGGAGACATCATTATAGGAACAGTAGCTGCTGTAATGTCATCTATGATAGCAGTGTCAATTGATTACATTAATGGAAAGCCTACTACATCTAAGGTAGAATGTGTTTGTTCAACACGAAATTTGAGAATAAGAAATGTTGCACTAGTAAATGACATTGTTGCTTTAAAAATTCTAAATCACCTTAATGGAACAATTCATGCTGCAATTAGTGAGCCAGAATTAGGAATAATATTTACCAAATGCAGAAAGTGTGGAGGAAAAGTTGTTCCAATGCGTGATGCCATAAAATGTACTGACTGTGCATGGATTGATGAGAGGAAACTTTCAACAAACTTTGGCAAAAGTGATTTTGTTAAACTGAGAGAGTAAGAAATGATACATGTTTCGTTCCAAGGTGAACGAGGGGCATACAGTGAGGCTGCTGCAAGAGCATTCTTCAAAGAAGAGATTCAAACTGTTCCTCTTGCAACCTTTGCAGAAGTTTTAGAGAACACATCCAAAGATAAGACAGAGTATGCAGCTTTGCCAGTAGAGAACTCTATAGAAGGAAGTGTTGGTGAGAGCTATGATTTGTTATATTCTACTATACTCAATGCGACTGGAGAGATATATCATAGAATTGAGCATTGTCTTATTGGTATTGGAAAGTTAGATGAGGTAGATACTGTTTATTCACATCCACAAGCACTTGGTCAATGCAGAAAATTTATCGAAGAGCA
>JBFIEJ010000052.1:0-8814 GCA_041603475.1 Candidatus Nitrosopumilus sp.
ATTCCCATACAAATAAGATCGAACTTAACGACCTTTTTGAATGGTGCATGAACCATTTTATCCCATGTGCTGGTTTTTTGATAATTCATCATTTCACCTCGGAGCAAAGATTACTCATATCTTTGATAAAAAAATACATGACAAAATGTGGTATGCTTTAGTAGTGATATTTTCTTCTTTTCTTATTCTTAGCATGCCACAACTGTATGGTTATTCTTAGATATTTCTCTCATTATATCATTAATGGAGAATACGTATACAGTTTTACTCGTCTCTGGATTCCTTTGAATCGTGACAGTGACTGGTTGTACGTTTTCTCTTAACAAAAAGATGATGAAAAAATGACATACCTATCTAGCACTTGTTTATACTGTTTTAATAACAAACAAATCACTGCCGAAAAAACTAAATGGTTAATTCATCTTGCACAACACCGAGAAGAAATAATCAGACAGTTATCTGATGATTCTACTTCCTGTGTTTTATGTGCATACTCAGTAGATTTTGCCAATAAAAAACATGCATCCTCTCATTATCGCTGGGGACATAAAAAAAGTGAAATAATTGATTGGGCATTGCAAACTCTTCCTATCAAAATTTTAGCATAACTGTAGAGTAAAAATACAAAAATCTAAGACAAGTAGTACTCCAATATGCCTCATGAAGATTTTTTTGAAGCAACAAGTATAGAATTTACTTGTTGGGATGAAAATACTGAAAAAGTTTTGCTTAAATACAGTGGTTTTGATGATTTGCCAAAATACTTGATTTCTAAATTAGATGAAAAAAATCCTATTTTTACTTTACATGGTAAAAAGTGGCGAATTTTGGATATTGACAGAAATCTTCGCTCACATGGGAAAGGAATTCAAATTAGAGTCAGATTAGAAAGAGCATAAATATCTTTGAAACTTGGCATGCCACAAATTACTAGGTAACCCCAAATACATTTTCAACTTTATCTTTTTGAGGAATACGTATCTGAGACATGACATATCTGTTGGATACCTTCGAATCCTGATAGTTGTCTCAAATACGTTTCATCAATAAAGTGAAAAAAATGAATGCGACAAAAAATACAAACAAGTTACTTGCAATATCTTTGATTGCGTTACTTTCAATCTCATTGTTATCCATAAACGCTTTTGCAGAACAAAAGCAGACTAATGTACATTCATTAAAGATTCAATATTTGGCAAAAACTTCTAGCACTTCATATTTTGTTCAATTTAAAACATGTGTGGGTAATGAACCTGTAAATAATCCCTCATTTCAAATAACTTCTGATATTGGTTCCAAATTAATAAAATATGATAAACTTCATCTAGCAAATACATGTAAAAACTATGATGCAACTGTTGGGGCAAAATACCCAGAAAGTATTTCCATTAAAATGGCAAATGGAGGAATAAAAAAATGAATATTTATGACACAAAATCAATCCTTTGCTCTAATTGCTATACCTCCATTGGAGAAATCGATTATGATGCAGAAGTAATAAGACCCCTTTGCGGAAAATGTGCTAATCCATTACCTGAAGGAGATAAAATTCTCTACACAGTAAGTCATTTTCAAAATAATCCTTCTTTAAAAAAACCAATCATAGCCTAGTTTTCTAGGGAATGATGACTGTTTTTTAAAATATTCCAAATTTACTTGATTCCATCTCTTCTTTGATTGCTAGCTTAAATCTAGGAGATTTACTTTCAACATTCTTTGTCAACCATGTTAGGAATTTTTTTTCCATTCCTTTACCCTTTAATTTTTCGAAATCTGTTCCCATCATGTCAACAAGTTTTTGAACTAGGGTTTTATTTACGCTAAGAACAAAAAAGTGCCAACCAAAAGCAAATTCAGAATCTGTCATGACAAAATCTTCCTGTCCATGAACCATCTCTTCTAAAAGTGATAATTGATGAGTTAACGCTTTACTTGTTTTATCATAATCTACTGCTGATACGTTAATGTTGATTCTTCCATCCATGATTTAATAATATAAAAACAAAATAAAAGGATTACAGCAATTATTCTTTTAGTAGATATTCAAAATCTATGTCAAAGTGCATTTTCATTATACTGATATATGTCTGAATAGATTCTGGAATTTCTTCCGTACATGAGACACCTAGTTTTTTTGCATTGATCCAAATCATTAATGTTTGAATAATTGTTAAAAAACGATCATTTCGAATTTCAGAACTACCAATTGCTTTAGTGTATCTTTCTGCAAATTCCCATGCAGTAACAAAATCTACACATTTGACACCAAAAACAGCTAAAAGTTGCTCTTGCATAGTCTCTGCTTTCTTAAATGGTGTAATATTCAGAATGTATGGAAAGTCTACTTTGTTTGGTAGACAATCTGGAAGAGGTCCCCAAATTGTTATAATTTTAACATCATTTGGGAGACTAGTAAACTTCTTCAACATTTCGTTTATTATATGATCATCTGTAAACCAAAATAAAATTACTGTAGCATCTGAAATATCTAATTCCAAAATATCTTTGCAAATCATTTGTCCTTGAATATTTTTATTCTCTAATTCTTTTTTTGCTTGTTGAATTTTTTGCAAATTATTGTCAATGCCGATTGCTTTTTTTACTTTAAAATCATTCAAAGCAATTGCAACTCCTTTCTCATCACCGCATCCAAGATGATAAAAAATATCATTCTCTTTCAAATCTACAAATTTAAAAATTTCTCTTAACGATTTTTCCGATAGATGAACATCTTCGCCACTTAGAACATTTTCTGGTAATGTTTCTAAATATTCTTCAATTTTCAATAAACTTACTACTACAATGAAGAATTTATTCTCTTATACTTTCTAATTTTGATACTGCCTGCCATAATTGAGTTCTAACATATGAAGGCATGTTAGGATCTTGTGTTACATCATCTAGTAGACTAATTGTATTTGCAGCTCTTACTGAAAGTGAATACTCTTCATTATTCAGATCTGCAATCAAATCTGTAATGGATTTTTTTATTGTTTTAGGAGTAGAATTACTAGATACAATTTGATTTAGTGTATCAATTGCTTCTTTCATGGATTCTTTATTTTGAGTCTTGTCTGCCATTTTTTTACACCTTTTCTTAAATTTAGAAGTATATAGTTACATCTCTACAAAAACGCTGTCAGATTCTACTACAACGTTGTAAGATGTCAAATCTCTAATTTTTGCTGGGAATTTTACCAAATTTCCGTTCTTACAATCAAACTGAGCTCCGTGCCAACCACATGTGATAGTACATCCATCTAATTTCCCTTCAGACAAACTTGCACCTGCGTGAGTACAAGAATCATCTGTTGCACAAAACTCTCCATCTATGTTTGCAACTAAGATGTCTCTTCCATCAATAGATACTTTGATCATTTTTCCTGGTGGAATGTCTGATGTTTTACCGGCGATAATTTTTCCCATTCTACTTTTTATTTGATTAGTCTTAATATTTTTTCGTATACTGTGAGAAAAATGATTCGAGAAGCAAAAACATCAGATAAAAATTCAGTTTTAAAATTTTGCAAAAATACTTTCTCTTGGGGTGATTATATCGATCAAGTTTGGGATTCATGGCTATCTGAAGGAAATTTACTTGTCTTTGAAGAAAAGGAACCAATTGGAATTTGTCATGCGTTTTATTCAGATGATCAAATATGGATTGAAGGAATACGGGTTGATCCTATTTTTCGTAGACAAAAAATAGCTTCAAAATTAGTTAATTACGCAGAAAAAATAGGAAAAGAAAAGGAAATTTCATCTTCGTTTATGCTAATTGATACACAAAATCACTCCTCTTTACAGATGGCAATTTCATTAAATTATGATGTTTTTCAAACTTGGAATTTTTACTCTTTAATTCCTAGAAAAATTTCAAACTATGAAGTACATTTTGTCAACTCCAAAGATTTGCAATTGGAAAATTATGTAAGGTCTTGGAGGTGGCTTCCCCTAAATGCTAATACCTTATCTTCATTAATAAAAAATAAAAAAATTGTTAAAGCAACTATCAATGGTAATGATTCTATAGCAATTCTTTGTGATTCAGACCATTTTGATAAAACTTTGATTGTTACTCTTTATTCCTCATCTGATAATGCTACAAAGCAAATTCTTTTATTTCTTCAATCTTTTGGTTGGAAAAATAATTATGAACGAATACAGATTTTATCTAAAGAGTCTTTACCTGTATTTGATTCATTGGAACATCGAATTTCATTTCATTTGATGAAAAAATCTTTAACTTAATCAACATCAATTATTCTGATTGTATTTTTTAAAATTCCCAACCCCTCAATTTCCATTTCTACTTTATCCCCATCTTTTAAAAATACTGCATTAGGTTTGTTTAGCATAACTCCAGCAGGTGTTCCTGTTGATATGATGTCTCCTTTTTCTAATGTCATTACTTGAGAAATTTTAGAAATTATTTCTGGAATTTTAATAAACATATTACTTGTAGAAGAATTTTGTCTTAATTCACCATTTACTTTAGTAGTAAGTTTTAGGTTTTGTGCATCTTTAATTTCATCTGCAGTTGTAATCCATGGTCCACAAGGTGCAAATGTATCAAAACTTTTTCCTCGGGTGAATTGTTTATCTTTAACTTGAATATCTCTAGCTGAAACATCATTGAAAACCATGTAACCAAAAATGACATTTGATGCCTCATCGACACTGATATTTTTACAATTCTTTCCAATAATCATGGCTAATTCTACTTCATAATCCAATTCTTTGACAAAACTTGGACAAATAATGTCTGATTCAGTACTGTTTAGAGCGGTTCTAGGTTTTATTACTAAAGCTGGATCTTCTGGTGCTTTTAATCCCTGTTCTTCAGCATGATCCACATAATTAAAAGCCAAACATATTATTTTATTTGGATTAGGAATTGGTGATAATAATTTAAACTGAGATAATTTTGATTCGTAAGGTAAATCATCAATTTTATTTTTAATTTCATCATACCATCCATCGAATAGAAAATCTTTAACATTTTGAGGAATTGGAACTCCCGTTAGGTAAGTTATTTCATCTTTTGTTGCAACTCTATCACCTTTGATGAAACCATAAGTTTCATTGTTTCCATTTACAATTCGTGCTATCTTCATAATTGATCACTTGTGAGTAAAAATTGCTTGATTCTGAGAATCTTTTCTACAATATCCAAATCTGACAAACTGAATTTCTTCTCCTTCCTTTAATTGAAGATAATGTGGTTCTGTATAAACGTCTAATTCTTCTAAACTATCTTCATTGAAATTATCTCCATTGAATAATGTTTTTGGAATTATCATTTTAATTTCATGAGCATTTGTTTGTGGAACCCATTGAATTTTTGTCACGTCATCTGGCTTTCCGTCTTTCACAAACTCTCCTTCCAACTCTATCCCTGCTTTTTTAATCAAAACATTTCCTAATCCTAAAAGTCTAATTTCTGTGCCTTCTTTACAATTATCTACGTCATCTCCTGATATGTAGAATTTTTCATCAATCTCAATTTTTCTTCTCCCCATGTCTTGAATTGGATGATTAGGAATTTCAACTGATGTAACTGGTAAATTTTTTACAGTTAGTTTTTTTGGATCACTCACCATGAATAATCTCTTACTAGTTGCATCAACAAATTTTCGGTTAAATGCTTCAAGGGAATCGAATGGTGCTAAAGTATTTGCTTTTGTTAATCCTAATGACATTATGAATTTTCTAATGGCCTCTGGTTTTATCCCCCTTCTACGAAGAGCTTCAAGTGTTGGTAAACGTGGATCATCATACCAGGAAACTTTTCCCTCTTCTATGAGTGGTTTTATAATTCTCTTTGAAATGGGCATTCCTTTGAATTCTAGTCTTGAAAAAAATCCTTGTTCGGGTTTTCTCATGTTTAGAGAATCTAATATCGAATCAATCAACTCTTTTCTTAATTCAAATTCTTTTGAACGAAATGCATGAGTTACTCCATCAATACTATCTTCAATGGCAACGGCCATGTCATAACTTGGCCAAATTCTATATTTCTCCCCTAATGTGTAATGTTTCTCTTCTATGATTCTAAACAATACAGGATCTCTCATTACTGCATTGTCTGCCTTCATATCTCCACGAAATCTAACTATTGCTTCGCCGGGTTTGAATTTGTTATTCATTTTTTCCCAGTTTTTATTATTTTTCTCAATATCTTCCATACTACATTTGCAAGCTTTTCTTTCTCTTCGGTTTTTACTTATGTCATCTCTTTTACAAGTACAAACATATGCCTTACCAGAATTTATTAACTCTATACCTTTCTCATAAAAAATTTCCATATCATCAGATGTATTCTTAACAGTATCAAATTTGATACCTAACCATTCCAATCCTACTTTGATGGCTGCATGATATTCCATTCTTTCTGCTTCTGGATTTGTGTCATCCATTCGTAGAATGAATTTTCCTCCATACATCTTTGCATATTCAGAATTAATTATTGCAGCCTTTGCATGACCAATATGCGGATAACCATTTGGTTCGGGAGGAAATCTCGTGATAACTTTTCCATGTATTGCATTTTTTAATTCTGGAAGACCTTCTCTCTCTACAATTTTTTCTTTAGGATTTAGAATTTCTGGAAAAAATTCATCAATCTCTTTTTTTTGTTCTTCTACTGATAATTGGTTTACTGATGAAACAATTTCTGAAATTTCTCCTGAGATCTCTTTTACTTTGGTTCGTAATTCTGGTTTAGTCCCAAGAATTCTTCCTAAAATTATTTTATCTTGAGTTACTCCATCATGCTCAAAAGCATTTTGAAGAGACATTTTTCTAATCTCTTTTTTTAAAATCTCATCCATACATAATCTACCTGAATAACTATACGCTTCTCTTAACCACAAAATCTAATAAAGTGGTTAATTCTGATTTTGCTGAACCTGAGTATTTTGACAATGCTTTTTCAGCTTTTTCAGCATATTTTAGAGCCTGGTTTCTAACATTTTCTTCAATTCCTAATGAGCGAATAACTTCTACTGCTTTTGCTAGTTCGGTTTTTGATATTTTGGATTTACCAAAAGCTTTTAGAATTATTTTTTTATCTTCCCCTTTTGCTGATTTAATTGCCATCAGTATTGGAAGTGATTTTTTCCCTTCTCTTAGATCATTTCCCACTGGTTTTTTTGTTATCTTTGAATCTCCCATCACTCCAATTAGATCATCAGTGATCTGAAAAGCAATTCCAAGATTTCTTCCAAAAGATGATAAATTCAAAATATCCTTTTTCTTATTTGTAGCACAAATTGCTCCCATTGCACACGATACATCAAACAGAGCTGCTGTTTTTTTACCAATCATTGTAATGTATTCTGATTCTGTTGGTATCCTTTTCTCTTCTGCCATTTTTACATCTAATAACTGACCTTCACACACATCTACACAAGCTTTGGCTAATCTAGAAACTAATTGTGTAGTTGCATTTGGAGATAAATTTGATTCAGAAATTACTTGATATGCTTTTGAAAACAAAACATCTCCTGCTAGAATTGCAATTGGCATTCCAAATTTTTTATGTACTGTCGGAACTCCGTGACGCATTTCGTCATTATCCATTATGTCATCATGAACCAGAGTAAAATTATGAACCATTTCTACTGCACTTGCAGCATGCATTGCATTGGAAGTCTTTCCTCCCAATATTTGACAACTTTTGATTACCATATATGGTCTGAGTCTTTTTCCCCCGTGAACAATCAAATGTCCCGCAGCATCATAGAGTTTTTTTGGATTCCCCTTTAGCTTTGAAACAAGATGCTTGTTTACCATTTTTGCATTATTTTCAATTTGCCTAGTTTTTTTCATTTACTAATCTCCATTTGTCAATTGGTAAATGTGATTTAATTGCCTTTTGCAATCCTTCGTGAATTTCACTATTTATCCATGTGGATAGAGTTGTTGTATATTTTTCAAGCATTGATTTATCTGACTTGTCCAATAATTCTAATGCAATTAGCATCCACGGACAGTAAATTTGTGGGTTAGATTTTATTTCTGAGAGTAATTCATTTGCTGAAATCCATTTAATCTCATCAATTTCACCTGGAATTTTTTTCAGTTCTGTAGGATTATCAACAATTCCAATTAATGTTCCACAAATTTCATTTTCTGAACCCACATTTTTGTAGGGAACATGATATTCAAATTTATGTAGATAATCCAATTTACCATTAATTCCTAACTCTTCTGGCATTCTTCTTTCCCCAGATGAAATATATGATTCAGATTCTCTTGGATGACTTGCAAATGTTCCGTCCCAATCATTTGGCCACAACATCTTTTCTTTAGCTCTCCTGGTGAGTGCTAATTTCCCTTCTTTGTCAAATAATAAAGCAGTAAATGCTCTATGTAATTTCCCATTTGGTAAATGACACTTTACTTTTTCTTCAGTTCCAATTTGATTATCATTTTCATCAACTAATATTACAAATTCTTCTGCCATTTTATTTTCCTCTAAACAACGTCCCTTCAAATTTCCTATTTTTAATCGCTTTTACAATTCTATCTGGTTTGTTACCATTTACAAAAAATACGTTTAATCCCATTTTTGAAATATTTGATGCTTCTTCTACTTTTCTAGTCATTCCTCCGGTAACATCCATTATATTTTTTGAAATCAATGGCCTTTCTCCCTTTAATTCATGGATTAGTTTTTTTGATTTTAAATCTGAGTATAAGCCATCTTCATTTAACGCAAAAATGCAAAGTTTTGGTTTTAGAATTTTTGCAAGATGAGTCATGATTTTATCTCCAGATAAAATGTAAGTTTTTTTCTCACCAAACCAA
>JBFIEJ010000053.1:0-8512 GCA_041603475.1 Candidatus Nitrosopumilus sp.
ACACCAGCAGATGAATCACATCATATTTGGAAATGGGATTTTACAACACCATTTGTTAATGGTGCCAGATCATTAGCTGAAGCATTACGACGAATTGAAGAAGGTGCAGCTATGATTAGAACTAAAGGAGAACCTGGTACTGGAAATGTTGCAGAAGCTGTAACTCATATCAAAAAAGTAAATGATGAATTAAGAACTATCAAGGCAATTTATGATTCTGGTGATAACCAAGATCTAGTTAGAATGGCAAGAGAATTCAAAGTTTCATATGATATTGTAGAGCAAACTGCAAAACTCGGAAGATTACCAGTAGTTAATTTTGCTGCTGGTGGAATTGCTACACCTGCTGATGCAGCATATTTGATGTCACTTGGATGTGATGGCATATTTGTTGGATCAGGAATTTTCAATGCAAATGATGCAAAACAAAGAGCAAAAGCAATTGTTTTGGCTACCACTTTTTGGAATGAATCTGATAAAGTCAAAGAAGCACAAAAAATGATTGATGAAAGACAATCAATGCTAGGTTTGGATGTAAATACACTAGAATTACGTATGCAAGATCGTGGTGGTCAGTCCTGAGTCTTACAGTTGGAGTGTTATCTATTCAAGGTGACGTTCAAGAAAATTTGCTGTCTACACAAACTGCAATTGATGAATTGGGAATTGATGGTAAAGTAATAGATGTTAGAAAACCAGATCAAATCTCAAAATTAGATGGGTTAATTCTTCCTGGAGGTGAAAGCACTACAATAGGACAACTATCTCTGATAAATGGTTCATTAAAGATTTTAAAGGAAAAAATTTCTAATGGGATGCCTGTCCTTGGAATTTGCGCTGGGATGATTTTATTATCAAAAACAGCAGATGATAGGGTTGTTGGGAAGACTGATCAACCTCTACTTGATATTCTTGACATTAAATTAGAAAGAAATTCTTTTGGAAGACAACGAGAATCTTTTGAAGCCGATGTTTCTATGGATTCTATAAACATTCCAAAATTTAATGGAATTTTTATTAGAGCACCATCGGTTTCTGATGTAGGAAATGATGTTGAAGTTTTATCAAAATTCAATGATCGTATAGTTGCTGTAAAGAAAGGAAATGTAATTGGTACTGCTTTTCATCCTGAACTAAGCGAAGATATTTCTGTACACAAATATTTTGTTAATTTGGTAAAGACAGCAAAAAATTAATTTTAAGTGATGATTCCTAAGTAATTCTTTTTAACTATAGATAAGACGAGCTTTTAAAATGGACAAAAAATTTGCACTATTTAGTTTTCTAGCCTCAATTTTACTTAGTGGAGCATTAGGAGTATTTGTAATTGATGAATCATTTGCTCAAGGTGTTTCAAATTCTGAGGATGATTTTAAGAAATCTCAAGGAAATGATGAAGAAAATATAGAAGAAAAACAACAAGAGAAAAAAGATAAACTTGAAGAAAAACGCCAAGACCTAGAAGAAAAACAACAAGAGAAAAAAGATAAACTTGAAGAAAAACGCCAAGACCTAGAAGAAAAACAACAAGAGAAAAAAGATAAACTTGAAGAAAAAAGATTAAAGCTTGAAAGTGATCGCAAAAAACTTGAAGACAAATACTTAGAGAAAGCAAATAGATTTGATGAAAAACTAAGTGAAATTAAAGAAAAAATTCAAAATAAACTTGATTTAGAAATATCAAATGATGTAGA
The DNA here is from genome assembly GCA_041603475.1 of Candidatus Nitrosopumilus sp. Lineage (GTDB taxonomy): Archaea > Thermoproteota > Nitrososphaeria > Nitrososphaerales > Nitrosopumilaceae > Nitrosopumilus. The sequence continues at coordinate 1,695 of JBFIEJ010000053.1, forward strand.
AAAATTCTCAACATTAACAGAAAAATTAGATGCAAAACTTGCAAAACATTCTGAGAAAATTCGTGAAAAACTAGTAGAAAGATCAGAAAAACTAGATTCAAGAACTCAAAAAATTCTTGAAAAAATTAATGATGGCAATTACTTAGGTAAAAAAATTGGTTCATCAACACCTGATGAAATATTTGAGCTTGTTTTTGATTCTGTTAAAACAGTCGGAATAGGTGACAAAAATCAAACCTCTTCTCTTACAGGTTTTATGAGTTTCAAAACATTTGATAAAAGCAATTCTAATTTAAAATTGGAATTATTAGAGTGTCAGATTACAGTTGATGACATTCCATACAATTGTGGATTTGGTAAGGCAAGAGCTACTTCATCAGGTGATTCAGGCTCAAAAGACTCTCTTGTAATTTTAGCATTTTTGGAAGATGATGTAATTGAAGAAATTCATTCCACCCTTAAAATTTTCTTAACTGCTGATACTCCAATTGTAGATATTGATGATTCTTCTATTGTTAAAATTCATAGCCCACAAAGTAAAATTTCAAGTATGTGGTTTCTTGATGGAATTGCAACTCTAAGTAAAACAACCATTGAACCTGAACCCGATGACTCTTCAGAAAATAATCTATCAGTAGAGTTAACTGAAGATATTACTATTATCGGTAATTAGGAAATGATAACCACAAATTCTCTTTTTGTTTTTGGTTTAATTTTCACACTATTCCTAATTCCATTATCACAAATTTCATTTGGTGAGACTGGTTCAATTCCTATAGAATCACATGATGTTACCTATGTTATTGAAAATGGAATTGTGGATTCAATGTTTCTTGATCCTGATTTTATTGAATTAATCATAACTATGACTACTAATAATGATGGTACACTAGAGATTACGATTCCAAGGAATCTACTAGATGCAAAATTTGAATCAACTGATGACATATTTTTCATACTAGTAGATGGATTTGAAACTGATTATGTAGAAATTGAAACCACATCTACATACAGAACAATTGTCATTCCATTTTTTGGTGGTGATTCTGTAGTTGATATTATTGGAACTGATGCGTTGAATCCTTTTTCAGAAGAACCTGAAATTCCAGCATGGATAAAGAATACTGCAGGTTGGTGGGCTGATGGTTCTATTAATGATGATGCATTTGTTCAAGCAATACAATATTTGATCAATGAAGAAATTATGATCATCCCTTTTACTACTCAAGGAGTAGGGACTGGTAATGAAATTCCAGCATGGATAAAGAATACTGCAGGTTGGTGGGCTGATGGTTCTATTAATGATGATGCATTTGTTCAAGCAATACAATATTTGATTACAAATGGAATTATGCAGGTATAATCAGGCTCAATCAAGCAAATTATGCATGGATTTCAAGTCTTTTTTAAAAGAATTCAATTTTTCAGGAATTTCTATTTTTATTGTATCTTTAAGTGATAACCCCTGAGTTTTTTTCTCATTCCAAACCTTAGAGTTGAATTCTGTAATAGATTTTGTCATGTCATCTTGTTCATCGATATTTTCAGGTTGTACTTGTTTTTCTTTGTGAATGCTTTGTTCAGAGTACAAAGTTTTCCAAAGATGCTCTGTAATGAATGGAGTAATTGGTGCTAGTAATTTTAAGATAGTTGATAGTGTTTTATGTAATGTGAATATGGCCCCATCTCTTTCCTCATCAGAGAAATCAATTCCATAAGCTCTTGCTTTTACCATTTCAAGGTAATGTGCTGCAAACAGATTCCATGTAAATTCTCTTATTGCGATCGCTGGAATAAAAAAGTTGTATTCATCATATCCTTTCTTGCATTCCTTTACCAATTTGTCTAGTTCAGATAAAATCCATTTGTCTGATGCATTTGGATTCCCTGAATCAATTACGGGGAAACTAGACAAAAATCTTGAAACATTCCATAATTTACTGAGAAATTTTTTAGTGGATTCTATTTTTTGCTCATTACATCTAAAATCATAACCATGATTGATTTCACTTGCACTCCAAAATCTAAAAGTGTCAGCACCCAACTTCTCAATTACTGGCAATGGATCAATTGCATTTCCTTTACTCTTACTCATCTTCATTCCTTTCTCATCAAGACCGTACCCCATAACCCATGCTTCACTCCATGGTTTTTTGCTAGTTAGCTGCTCACATCTTAGAAGTGTATAGTATAACCAAGTTCTAACAATGTCTTTTGCTTGGGGTCTAATGGATGCAGGATACACTTTATTAAAAAAATCATCATCTCTACCAAATTTACTAATGAATAGAGGAGAGACACTAGAATCCATCCATGTATCAAATGTTCGCTCTTCTCCTACAAATTCAGTAGAATCACACTTAGAGCATTTGCTTATTGGGCATTTTTCACTCCAAGGTTTGTAGTATTTTCCAGGCTCCGGTACGTGGGGTTCTGAGCATTTTTTGCAATACCAAATTGGAATTTCAGTTCCATAGTACCTTCTTCGAGAAATTGGCCAATCTATATTAATTGATTCAAGCCAATTCATCAGAATTTGCTTATGCATTGCAGGATGAAATGTAATCTCTTGTCCTAATTTTTTGATTTTTTCAACTGATTCTTTTTGTTTAAGATAATATTCTTCCATTGGGATGATTTCTATTGGAATCTTGCTTCTCTCAGAGACTGGTGTTCTATGATTAATGTCTTCAATTTTTTCTACAAATCCTTTAGATTCCAAATCTTCAATAATTTTTGTTCTAGCCTGCTTTGGTTTTAGCCCTGCATATTCTCCAGCAGCTTCAGTCATTTTTCCATCTAAACCAATTGCAACAATTTCTTCTAACTCTAATTCTCTAAATAATGCTACATCGTTTTGGTCACCATAACTACATACCATAACTGCCCCAGATCCAAATTCCTGTTGAGCTGAATGATGTGTTCTTAGTTCAACTTCGGCATTGGTAATTGGAACAATAATTTTTTTTCCAATATATTTGGAATATCTTTGATCTTCAGGATTTACTATTATGGTTTTACAAGCACACAGTAATTCTGGTCTTGTACTTGCAATGATTATCTCTTGATCTGCATCTTTAATTTGAAATTTCATGTAAACTAGTTTTGTAGATAAATCTTCATAAATTATTTCTGCATCAGCTATTGTTGTACCTGATACCCAATCGTAATTGTTTGGTCTGTTTGCAAGATAGACTTGTCCTTTCTTCCACAAACTGATAAATGTAGATTGTGTCAGTGCTCTGTATTGTTCTGAATCTGTTCTGTAATAATTTGCAAAATCTCCACTAATTCCAAGACTCTTCATGATTAGAATCATTTCAGCTTCCAAATCATCAAGTGCTTCTCTACACAGATTCAGAAATTCCCCTCTCTCAGTCTCCCTCATTCTGATTTTGTGTTTTTTTTCAGTGTAAAGCTCAACTGGAAGTCCATTTCTGTCAATTCCTATTGGAAAATAAACATTTTTTCCAGCCATTCGGGCTGTTCTTGCAATCATATCTATTTGCGAGTAATGTGCTGCTGCTCCTATATGCCATGGCCTGCCAGACGGATATGGTGGTGGAGTATCTATTGTGTAATTATCCTCAGTTGGTGTGAAATCATAAATTTTTTCTTCTTCCCATTTTTTTAGAATTTCTTTCTCTAACTCTGGATTCCATGCTTTTTCTGATATCTTTGGGTCCATTTCTTAACTATCTTGAAATATTTGAAATAATATGAGACCCTTTATTGTAACCTTCATAGATGTAAACTCCTACTGCTTCAACATTTGATGGCATCTTTGGTGCTAATAGTTTGATAATTTCACTTGAAAGATTTTCAACTGTTGCTTCTCCTTCTAATAGATAGGTTGTATTTTTTGGAACTTGTAATTCAAACATTCCTTTAGGACCCTCAAATTGAATTTGATAATGAGAATCATCTTCTTTCTTCAGATATTTTCTGTTAATGAAAAACTTGTGATCAAATACATTAACAACTTCTTTAATAATTTTTTTAGCTTCACCAAAATCTAAAAGTAAATTGTCTTTCATCTGTCCTACCAATTCTACCATAACAGATGAAGTGTGTCCATGCAAGATAGAACATTTCTCAACTAGCGGTAAGATATGTGCATAATCAAAAGAAAATGATGCATCTTCTAAAAATATAGAACCGGTTTGTGGTGTTTTATCATAAAATACTATGTCTTGTAATTCTTTGATTTGGGCAACATATTTTGCATGGCCTATTGCCATCACTTTGTCTTCTGGAAAGTCTTCTTTGATTTTTTTATATTTTGAAATATCATCATCGTTATCAATTACTTCAATGAGGCCCTTTTCTGTTTTAAAATCAATCGTGACCTCTTCTCCATTTTTTAAAGTAATTTTATGATTGTATTGATATTCTTGTTCTAAAAATGAAAGCATCTGAGCTACTGTCAACTCTGTTCTTGTTTTGAGTAAATTTCCTTTTTTATCGATATATCTAAAATCTGAATCTAAAATTGTGGGACTTGTAGCCATGTGAAGTCCTCTGACTATAGATATAATATAAATTCTGTAATGATTATGCCTGAAAATCTATACTAGTGAATTTAGAATTTTAGCAAGATTGACATCATTTTTTGTAATTCCACCTGCGTCATGAGTTGTCAACTCAATGGTTATTCTATTGTATACATTAAACCACTCTGGATGATGATTCATTTTTTCAATCTCCATAGCCGCTCTGGTCATAAAACCAAAAGCCTGATTGAAGCTTTCAAATTGAAATTCTTTGTGAAGTTTTTCATTTACTACGGTCCAGCCTGGCAAGTTCTTTAGCTCTCCATCAATATCTTCTTGAGATAATCGCATCATACAGATTTAGATACAATGTTAAATTAAAAGATTGATTCATTACCTTTCATTAGAAATTACAAAATGAGTAAAGATGGACAAGGTACATGAAAAACTATTAGAACATATCAAAAACTCAATTTCTGAGACTGTTAAAGATAAGAAGATAGGAATCGCATTTTCTGGAGGCGTTGATAGCACATTAATTTCAAAAATTTGTTCAGATATGAATTATAATATTACTTTATTGACTATTGGATTTGCAGAATCCCATGATATTTTATTTGCAAAGGAAGTAAATGAACATCTGAAGTACCCTCACTATATTTTAGAAATTGATCCTAAAAACTTTCCAGAAATTTCATCAAAGATTCGTCAAAATATTAAGACTGAAAATCTATCTTGGAATGAAAACTGTATTGCATTTTATTATGTGTCTAAATTGGCAAATAGTCTTCAAATTGATACTGTAATTACTGCAAATGGAATAGATGAATTATTTTGTGGTTACAATACATACCGAGAAGCATTTTCTGGGGGGGAATCCAAGATTTATGAAGTAATGGAATCAAAATTGGAAAATGAATTAAACATGATGAAAGCCGTTAATCTAACTTCTTCTGAATTTGGAGTAAAAATACTCCAACCATTACTGTCTCCCAAATTTATTGAATACGCAAAAACTATACCTATCTCTGAAAAAATTCATGATTCAGACGATTTGTATCGTAAACACATTATACGAAAATTAGCTAGTGAAATCAAAGTGCCAGAAATCTCTTGTAGTAAAAGAAAAAAGGCATTACAATATGGTTCTAAAATTCACAAAGCGCTACTGAAGACTAGATGAATTTTTTCACTGTCTTTTGAACAGACTTGCTTACATTACTAATGATGGCAGGAGATGCTCCAAGATGTTTTTCAGGTGAAAATATAGAATCTATTTCTTTTTTAGTTAGTTTAGAAGAAAATGCCTTGTCATTTTTGATTGCATCAATGTATTGCAATCCTTTGTCATTTGCCTCAAAAGCTACTCTTTGAACATCTTTGTATGCAACAAATCTTGGAACTCCTTTTTTTATCAGTGCCTCTAAAACAAATTCTGCAAATATCTGCCCCTTTGTTATGTACAAATTTTCTATGATTCTTTTCTCATTTACCATCAAGTTTGAAACAATTCTAGTCATGGTTTCAAGCATTTCATCAACTAGAATAGATACTGTTGGAAGAACAAATCTCTCATTTGCTGAATTTGAAAGATCACGTTCGTGCCATAATGGAATGTTTTCAAATGCTACGGCAACCTGACTGCGAACCATTTTAGATAATGATGACACTCTTTCACTCTTTATTGGATTTCTTTTAACAGGAACAGCACTACTTCCCATTTGCCCTTTTTTGAATTGTTCTGCAACTTCGCCTATCTCTGTTCTTTGCAAGTTTCTAATCTCTATTGCAATTTTTTCTAGAGTGGAACCAATTAATGCTAATTCAAAGACGTATTCTGCATATCTCTCCCTTGGTACAACTTGTGTTGTTACTTCTGCTGGAAATAATTTTAATCGTTTAGATACTCTCTTTTGAACTTCTAATGATTTTGCACCCATCAAAGATCCAGTTCCTACAACACCTAGAGTCTTACAAATTAGAATTCTCTTCTTTATCTCTTCAATTCTTTCTACATGTTTTGCCATCTCTGCTGCCCAATTTGCAAATTTTAATCCAAATGAAATGATACTGGCATGCTGACCATGTGTTCTACCCACAGCTGGAATCTTGCCGTGTTTTACAGCTCTTTTTGCAAGAATTAATGCCATATTTGCAACTTTTGGTTCAATGATTTGTAAGGCATCTCGCATCTGCATTGAATTACTAGTATCTACCAAATCATTACTTGTCAAACCATAGTGGATCCACGGTCTTGCATTTTTTGAACATTTTTCACTTAGTGATTCGACTAGTGCTGCAGTGTCGTGATCACTTTTTGCTTCC
>JBFIEJ010000054.1:0-8039 GCA_041603475.1 Candidatus Nitrosopumilus sp.
GAATCATTAGAAAAATCTGATTTTAAATTATGGTTTACAAATGCAGACGACAAAACAGTTGAAGGTATAAAACACAAAAAACAAAATTGTGTTGCAGTTCAGTTTCATCCCGAAGCTGCTCCTGGTCCTTACGATTGTAAATTTGTCTTTGAAGAACTCAAACGTTTTATGGAGAAATGAAAAATTGCCAAAGAATGAATCAATAAAGAAAATTCTTGTACTGGGTAGTGGTGCTATTAAAATTGGAGAAGCTGGAGAATTTGATTATTCTGGAAGTCAGTGTCTAAAAGCAATACATGAAGATGGGTTGAAAAGTGTACTAATCAATCCAAATATTGCTACTATTCAAACAGATACTCGATTTGCAGATAAGGTGTATCTTCTTCCTGTAAATGCCGAATATGTAGAATCAATCATTGAAAAAGAGAGACCAGATGGAATAATGCTTGCATATGGTGGACAAACTGCGCTTAATTGCGGCGTTAACTTGGAAGAATCTGGAATTCTCAAAAAATATGATGTCAAAGTTCTTGGTACTCAGATTAAGGGCATTCAAAGAACTGAGGACAGGCAACTCTTCAAAGATGCTATGGGCGAATGTGGTGTTCCAGTTTTAAAAAGTAAAACTGTTAAAAATTTTGAGGATGCAAAAAAGGCAGCTGAGGACTTATCTTACCCTGTAATAGTTAGAGTGGCCTATACCCTAGGAGGCCGTGGAGGTGGCGTTGCTTACAATGAAATTGAACTCCATGAAATAGTTGAGCGCGGGCTAAAGGCAAGTCTAGTGGGACAGGTCTTAATTGAAGAATACATTGGGCATTGGAAACAAATTGAATATGAGGTAATGCAAGATTATGATGGCAACAATGTCATCGTTTGTAACATGGAAAATGTTCTTTCAATGAAAGTCCATACAGGTGATAACATCGTTGTTGCCCCATCTCAAACTATTGATAATAATGAATACCACATGTTACGTTCTGCAGCATTACGTGCAACTAAACATGTTGGAATTGTTGGAGAATGTAATATCCAATACGCATTAGATTCAGAATCTGATAAATATGTTGCAATTGAAATTAATCCAAGACTTTCACGTTCTTCTGCGCTTGCAAGTAAGGCAACAGGTTATCCCTTAGCATACATGTCTGCAAAAATTGGATTAGGATATAATTTGTCTGAGTTAGTAAATAGAATTACTAAAAGTACTACTGCATGTTTTGAACCTTCGCTTGACTATATTGTTTGCAAGCACCCTAGATGGGATTTTGAAAAATTTGAACTTGTTAACAGAAGACTTGGACCCACAATGAAATCTGTTGGAGAAGTAATGGCAGTTGGTAGGACATTTGAGGAATCATTACAAAAAGCAATCAGAATGCTCGATATTGGAAATGATGGTTTGGTTCTTAATCGAGTAAATGGAAAAAAATACAATGAAGAAGAGATTGAAAATAAACTCTCTCATCATGATGATCATATTTTGTACAATGTGGCAATTGCATTAAAAATGGGAATCTCAGTTGAAAGAATCTACAAACTCTCTTCAATTGATCCTTGGTTTATAGAAAAAATAAAAAATATTGTAAATATTGAATCAAAAATTACCACCTCAGAACTAGATGAATCTCTACTTAGGGAATCCAAAAAAATGGGATTCTCCGATAAGCAAATTGCTAAGGCCCAAGGCAAAACTCCTGATGAAATACGTAAGTTACGTAAGAAATTAGGCGTAATTCCTTCTGTAAAGCAAATAGATACACTAGCTGCTGAGTGGCCAGCAGTTACAAACTACCTCTATCTGACTTATGGGGGAAATTCTAATGATGTCAAAGTTGCATCAGATGAGAAAGGAGTAATTGTGCTAGGAGCCGGTCCCTATAGAATCGGTAGCAGTGTTGAATTTGATTGGGGTACTGTAAACATGGTATGGGGTTTACAGGAAAATGGAGAAAAAAATGTCTCAGTAGTTAATTGTAATCCTGAAACAGTTTCAACTGATTATGATATTTGCACTAGACTATACTTTGAAGAATTAACTCAAGAACGAATTTTAGATATTGTTGAATTTGAAAATCCTAAAGGAATTATTACCTGTGTTGGTGGTCAAACTGCAAATAATCTGACTCCTGGACTTGCACAACATGGAGTCAATATTATGGGTACTAGTGCAGAGGATGTTGATAGGGCAGAAGACCGTTCTAAATTTAGCGCAGAACTTGACAAGTTACACATTCAGCAACCAAGATGGCAAGCATTTTCAAATCTTAATGAAGCAAAATCTTTTGCTGAACAAGTTGGCTTTCCAGTCATTGTAAGACCATCCTATGTTTTGTCTGGTGCTGCAATGAAAGTTGTGTGGTCACAAGATGAATTAAAAACATATGTTAAAGAAGCAACTGATGTATCCCCTGATCATCCTGTAGTTATTTCAAAATTCATGTTAAATTCCTTAGAAGTCGATGTTGATGGGATAAGTAATGGAAAAGAAGTTGTAATTGGCGCAATTGTTGAACACATTGACAGTGCAGGTGTTCATTCTGGTGATGCAATGATGGTGATTCCACCTTGGCGTCTAAGTAATAAAACAATTGAGACAATCAATGACTATACAAAAAAGATTGCATTGACGTTTAATATCAAGGGGCCCTTTAATCTGCAATTTTTAGTACATGATGATCACGTCTATGTGATTGAACTAAATATACGAGCTTCACGCTCGATGCCCTTTGTATCAAAACTAGTAAAAACAAACCTCATTTCACTTGCAGCCAAGGCCATTTTAGATAAACCTCTACCTAAAATTCCTGAAAATAAATGGCAAAAAATACATAATTATGGAATCAAGGTCCCACAATTCTCATTCATGCAACTTGAAGGTGCAGACATTGCTTTGGGCGTAGAGATGCAATCAACTGGCGAAGCTGCATGTTTTGGAAATAGTTTCTATGATGCCCTATCAAAGGGACTGACATCTGTTGGCTACAATCTCCCTGACACAGGAACTGCATTGGTAACTGTAGGCGGAGCCCAAAATAAAGAAAAACTTGTTTCCTCGATTGCTAAACTAAAACAGCTGGGATTCAAAATTTTAGCAACTGAGCATACTGCTGAATTCTTTGAAGAAAAGATTGGTGAAATTCAAATTGTTCATAAAATTTCTGAACCTGAAAGAAAACCAAACATTGCAGATTTACTTTATGAAAGGAAAATAGATTTTATTATAAATATTCCAAGCACTTCGACGTTAGAAAAGTATGTGGGGATGCTAGATGATGAGTATCATATTAGGAGAAAATCTTTAGAATTGGGTATTCCTGTATTGACTACTCTGGAACTAGCTGATTCATTTGTTAAAACATTGGAATGGCGTAAAAATAATAAAACAACCATAGAGCCAATTGAGCCTTACGACAAACATCAGTAAATCTAAAAAACATAAAGACTCAAAAATTATAGTATGTTGTGGCAAAAAAATTCTCTGATGATGAACTTGATGAGGTTCTTAGTAGAATAGAGAAATTCGATTCAGATGGAATTCGATATGTGTATCTAAAAAATAACGTAAAGAAAAATTTTGTAAAAATAAAGATTCCAGAGTTTAAACTAAAAGATATTTTGGTATTTCTTGATGAAAATGGACTTGTTCAAAGAATACCTTTTGATGACAAACCTGGATTTCATGATTTGACACTCTATAGAATTTCTGAGAAAGGCAAAACACTACTTGAAAAATTTACAAGATCTCCTAATGATGACTGGAACAAGAATAGTTATTCTGCAAATATAATCTGCACAAATTGTGGAAATTCCTACGATGTCCAAATTGTTTACACTGAAACTGTAAAAACCTGGTCAAAATCACAGAGGTGTCCTAATTGTGCTCATAAAGGAACCTTTGTGACAAAAATTTACTGATCAAATAACATGATCAAGAATGGATTCATCACCAATAATTGTGCCGTCTAAAGTAATTATTTTTGCAGAAGATGTAGATTTTACCTTATCAATAATTGGTGATATTGATTTTTTGTATTTTTTTCTATGTGTTGCATAAAAATACTTGTTAAATGAAGGAATAATTGTAATTTCTAATTCTCCTGATTTATTTGGAAAAATGTTTTCTTTTTCTGTTTTCATTGAAACCCAAACTCTTTGTCCGTTCATAACGGAATTTTCTTGAAAAAAAACAGGATGTACATGACCCATGATTATCTTGTCCACATGTGAAAAATTCTCTGAAGGCATTGTATGCCCATGTGTTAGTAGGATGTTCTCTTCTACCATTCCAGTAGAACTAATCATTGATATGTTATCTGGTACTAATCTCTGAATATTTGCATCATGGTTTCCAGGGATTAAAACCACGTCACACTCTCTTCTAATTTCTTCAAAAAACTTTGGGATTTCATCCCACTCATTTTTTGAAATATTTTTGATACTTGATTTAATATCTCCTAACAAAATTATAGAATCGGGCTTTTCATTATTGATGATTTCTGATATTTCATTAATTGTTTCATTAATGCTGGAATTTTTACCTATGAATATTTCATTTGATGCTAGAGTATTTTCAAATCCGATATGAAGATCTGTTACAACAAGACTTTTTTTACATCCTTCTAAAATTAAAGCTGGTTTTGAAGGAATAATTCTTGATTGTAACATCAAAGTTATACCATACATATCTGATTAAATCCTTGTGAACAAAGATTCTGATAGGATTGAATCATTAGTTTCAGAAAAACGTGTGAAACTTCATATTTTTGAGCCTAGCGGAAGAAAAATCTGGACCGTTGTGGGAAAAGGAGAAGAGCACTGGATTGATCCTGAAAATAGTTTTTGTTCTTGCCCTGGTTTTTACTTTGGACAACTAAGTGGAAAATCTTCTTGCTATCATTTAGAATCTGCAAATCTTGCAAAAAATAAAAATCAAACAGAAGAAATTGTATTCTCTGATGATGAATTTTCTGATTTTCTTTCAGGATTGATATTTGATTTGTAAAATCTATTATTCGAATATGTTAATAACTAGAAATTCTAATGATTGTTATGGATGAAGACCAACAAAATTCTGAAATCGAAAAGATTGCAAATTTAATGATTCATGATAATGTCTCACTTGATGAGCAGGATGAATTAAAACTTGAAAAATACAAAAACATCATCAAAGAGGATTGCAATCTTGATGATGAAGAATCCATGAAGCTAGTTTATGAGACGTTGTTATTTAGAAAATTAAAAAATTCTGATTCTGGAGATCTTTTAGACAAAGGTAATGAATTTGGTGCTGGTTTTAGCTAATCTTTAACCTAATTGTACCGTGTCCACATCGTCCTTTGAAACTCCTTTCCAAAGACCAATCATTCCCTCTGGTTCCACTTCTTCAACTTTGGTAATTTGTTGAATTTTTATGTGATCTGGATTTGGTGGCATCCATAACATTGCCATGTAATCCCCTACGTTTCCAACTTTGTTTGGTAATGCCATGATAATTTTATCACCGGCAAATCCTTTTGTTGAAAGTGCATTTGTTGCTTTTTCTTTCAGATCCATTCTGCCATGAAGAAATAGATAGATTTCCTTCTGAGTGTCGATTTCTGCCATGAATTACTTGATTTTTTTAACTAAATCAACCTTTCCTGAACTTGGGGTACCAAAAAGGGTTAAATTAGTATGGACAAAAATTTTAACTGTGAAAATCTTTACTGTCGGCAGTAAATCCTTTGTAACCAGTTTCCAATTAGCTGGAGTTCCAGGAGTAATTTCTGAAAACCCACAAAAGGCTTTGGATGAAATTAAGAGATTAACTGAAGATAGCGATGTTGGTTTAGTTCTAGTCAGTGATGATATTACAGAATCCATAAATGATGAATTAACAGAACTTAGGGCAGAAAAATCTACACTTGTATTTGCATTGCCTGCAACTGGAAGTGAGAAGACTGAAGTTGATTACAGAGTAATGCTCAAGAAGATACTTGGTGTTTAATCTACTTATACTCAAAATCTAATTACCATACCATGAAAACTGCTTTTGTAAAAGAACCATCCGTAATTTCAATTAAAGATTCTGAAAAACCATCCTTGGAATCTGGAGAGATTTTAGTGCAAATGCAAGCTTGTGGAATATGTGGCTCTGATTTGGAAAAAGTTTTTGGACAATACGGTCAGCCATCAATGCGTTTAGGACATGAACCAGCTGGTATAGTTTTAGAAGTTGGTTCTAATGTCACTGATTTTAAAAAAGGAGATAGAGTGTTTACTCATCATCATGTTCCATGTTATGATTGTCATTTGTGTAATCATGGAAATGAGACAATGTGTCCGAAATATTATGAAACTAATCTCTCCCCGTGTGGACTATCTGAAGAATATGTTGTTCCTGCTTGGAATGTGAGTCATGGTGGCGTTTTAAAAATTTCTGACTCTATGAGTTTTGAAGAGGCTGCAATGATTGAACCCTTAGCATGTTGTGTTAGGGCATGGGATAAGTTTTCTTATCAAGAAAATGACTCTGCTGCAATATTTGGAGTTGGTCCAACTGGAATGATGCATGTTATGCTTGCACATGCAAAAAAGTTTTCAAAAATTTTCTGTCTTGATGTAAATGATTTCCGACTAGATTTTGCTAAAAAATTTAACATTACTGAATCTATCAATTCTTCTGATGACTCTAGAAAGAAAAAGATTCTAGATAAAACTGATGGACGAGGTGTGGATGTTGCAATTGTGGCGACTAGCAGTCTAAAGGCCCTTGAGGATGCAATTGACTTGGTAAGAAAAGGTGGTGCAGTAATGATGTTTGGTGTACCTTCCAAAGGTGCAACAATGGATTTGGATATGAGTAAAATATACTCCAAAGAGATTACGCTTGTTACAAGCTATGCTGCATCTGATCAAGACACAAAATCTGCATTGCAACTAATAGAGTCATCTCAAATTGATGTTAAGCAACTAATTACTCACACTTACAATATTGATGATACTCAAAAAGCATTTGATCATGCCCGTAGTGGTGATAATGCAATGAAAATAATTATCACTAAATGAGAAAGGCTTAAGAAAGGTATTTCTATTCTTTCAAAATCGAAGAGATATGGAATGGGGATTAGAAAATAGACTTTCCAATATAATTAAACCACAAAATAATCGTGCATTGATGTTAGCAGTTGATCATGGTTATTTTCTAGGACCAACTGAAAAATTAGAAAATCCAAAAAAAGTGATAGGTCCTCTTTTGAAACATTGTGATTCATTAATGCTTACACGTGGTGTTCAAAGAACATCTGTACCTCCAACTACTACTACTCCGATGGTTCTCCGAGTTTCTGGTGGTTCAAGCATAATTGGTGAGGATTTATCTCAAGAAGACATTACCGTATCTATTCAGGATGCAATTAGATTAAACGCAAGTGCACTTGCAATGTCTATCTTTGTAGGCTCAAAATATGAATATCAAACAATTGTAAATCTCGGAAAATTAGTCAGTGAAGCTGCAAAATATGGAATCCCAGTTTTGGCCGTAACTGCAGTTGGTAAAGAATTAGGAAAGGATGCAAGATATTTGTCATTAGCTTGTAGAATTGCAGCCGAACAAGGAGCACATATTGTCAAAACTTACTATTGTGAAAACTTTGAAAAAGTTGTTCAATCATGCCCTGTCCCAATCATTGTTGCAGGAGGAAAAAAGATTCCAGAACGTGATGCATTACAATTAACATACAACTCGATTAAAGGTGGTGCAGTGGGAGTTGACATGGGTCGAAATATTTGGCAATCAGAACATCCAGTTGCAATGATTAAAGCAGTTAGGGCAATAGTTCATGGAAATCTAAATGTTGATCAAGCTTTCAATTTATACAAGAAATTAGTCAGTGAAGAATCAAAATTCAGATCTAATCCCAAAAAGAAATTCCAAAACAAACCTAATCAAAACAAATCAAACAAACCTAATCAAAACAAACCAAACAAACCTAATCAAAACAAATCAAACAAACCTAATCAAAACAAACCAAACAAACCTAATCAAAACAAACCAA
>JBFIEJ010000055.1:0-7992 GCA_041603475.1 Candidatus Nitrosopumilus sp.
CAAAGCCCTGGATGGGGTACGAACCCACGACCTAACGCTTACGAGGCGTTCGCTCTACCAGGCTGAGCTACCAAGGCACTTTTGGATAAATCCATCAGAGTTAATAAAAAGCCTTTCCGAGTTGGAACAATTGAAGAAAACAATTTCTGGAATTAGAGGAATTTTTGGAGAAGATCTCAATCTTAAGGACGCAATTCAGTTTTGCAATAATTTTTCAACATTGATCAAATCACAAAAATGTGTTATTGGAAAAGATACTAGACCATCAGGTTATATGATTAAAGATACAGTTTGTGCAACACTATTGAAGAATGGTATTGATGTTTATGATTTGGAAACGGTTCCAACCCCAGTAGTTTTTAGAGAATCAAGAAAATATGGTGCAGGGATTGTAATTTCATCATCTCATAACCCACTGGAATGGAATGGCATGAAATTCATTTTAGAAGGAAGAGGAATTAATGAAAAAGAGTTACCTCAAATTATTGAAGAGCAGGAGATAAAAAAATCAGAAATTGGATCAGAGACTAGAATTTCATCATCATATATCCAGGATGCAAAAAAGATTATTGGAGATATTGAAAATAAACCAAAAATTGCTGTAGATATTGGAGGAGGTGCAGCAAAAGGCTTTGCACCAGAGCTGTTAAAGGAGATAGGGTGTGACATTCAAGTAATTAATGAGGATCTCTCAAATTGCTCAAGAGGACCTGATCCAACTTCGGATAAATTAGTAGATTTAATTTCAGCAACAAAAAGTAACGATATAGGATTTGCCTTTGATTTAGATGGTGATCGTTTAGTTGTAGTCAGAGATGGAAAGAAACAGATTCCAGATGTCACTTTGGGTCTTGGTGTTGCAAAATCCTTAGAATTAGGATACAAGAAATTTGTATTGAGTACAGACACAAGTGTTTCAGTGGAAAAATTTATCAAAGAAAAAGGTGGCAAGGTACAAAGATCCAAAGTAGGAGAAGCAAATGTAATAGATTTAATGATAAAAACAGATGCTCAAGCAGGCGGAGAAGGAAGTAGTGGTGGTTTTATTTTACCAGAGTTTAATTTTTGTAGGGAGGGAATTCTAACCAGCGGTTTGATTGCATCAATGCTAGGAAATTCAAATTTTAATGAAGTGTTAGATTATATGGAAAGTTATCATCAAATTAGAGAGAAAACTGAAATTGATTCAAACTTTCATGATAAAGTAATAGATGAAATTAACTCTAAAATTTCAAAAGAATATTCAGAAACTAGTTCTCTTGATGGAATTAAAGGAATAATTGATGAAGACAGTTGGGTATTAATTAGAAAATCAAACACAGAAGACATTATCAGAATTTCTGCAGAATCAAATGACAAAAATAAATGTGAAAAAATTATCAAAGACACATTAGCCTTAGTGAAACAAAGTTATGAAAAAGTTAGATGAGTCTGAAATTATAAAAATTTTTCAGAATAAATTCAGTAATAGGGATTTTGTATCAGAAGATGTTGAGATGTTTAATTTAGGTAAGAATAAGATAGCAGTAAAAATCGATACTATGGTAGAGAGTACAGACATACCCCCTAAAATGAAATTAGGTGATGCTGCAAGAAAAAGCATAGTTGCTTGTGTAAGTGATTTTGCTTCAAAAGGTCTCAAACCAGAATATGGGATTATTTCTGTAAATATACCAAAATCAATTTCACGAATAAAGATTCATGAGATTGCAAAAGGTTTCAAAAATGCATGTAATGAATTTGACATATCAATAATTGGAGGCGACACAAATTCAGGCAAGGAAATTGTCTTTAATGTATGCATTTTTGGAAAAGGGGAGAAAATTCCAAGTAGAAGGGGTTCAAGAAATAATGATCTAGTATTTGTGACAGGTCCATTTGGATATACTTCTGCAGGGTTGAGAATTTTATTGGGTAACAAAAGAGGGGATAAAAAATTGATGAATAAAGCTATCAATTCAGTTTTAAAGCCAAAACCAAGACTAGTGTTTGGATTACAGAACAAAAAATATTTTTCATCTTCAATGGATTCCAGTGATGGCTTATCTACGACTTTGAATGAAATGGCAAAACAAAGTAAAAAGAGATTTGTAATTAACAACATCCCGGTAAGAAAAGATTTAGAAAAATATGCCAGATCTCAGAAATTAAATCTAAAAAAGTTAGTTTTTCACGGAGGTGAAGAATACGAATTCATTTTTACTATTTCACCTAAATACAAACAATTAGTTAAACGAAATGCTAGACTAGTAAATACACCAATTATTGAAATAGGATATGTAACTACAGGTAAAGGAGTTTTTGTAAAAGATGAGGAGGAATATAAAAAATTAAAAGATCTAGGATGGGATCATTTTAGATAGTTATTCCCCATATGAGAAATCTCTTTT
This sequence comes from Candidatus Nitrosopumilus sp., assembly GCA_041603475.1. GTDB lineage: Archaea > Thermoproteota > Nitrososphaeria > Nitrososphaerales > Nitrosopumilaceae > Nitrosopumilus. The sequence continues at coordinate 2,391 of JBFIEJ010000055.1, forward strand.
AACATTATTAATAATATTAAAAATTGAATCAGCTGGTAAAACAGAAACACATTCTGCAATCCATTTTTCATCAAGATACATTAATCGATTATGATCTTCTTCTGGAAGTTCATCGGGATCAGAATCAGGGTACATGCTATGAATTCTATATCCTTCATCTGCAATTAGCTGACATTTTTTTTCAAGCGGTGATAAAACATCTCCATCAGTTGGTGTTAGAAACTGAAAAACCACAGATCCAAGTAAAAGTGAAGCAATTCCAATTCCGATTGCCATTAATAGAATTGATGCCATAGTGTCAAACCGAATAATCTGATATATGAATAATCATTAAATTTAATCAGTGTCCAAAATGAGGAAGGCTAGAAAATCAATGTTTTTTAAACCCTTTAAGGACTGAGTAGACATTGTCAGAAACCGAGGCACAGGTTGAGGAAGTTCCAGTCAAAGAGACTGAATCTACTGTTGAGGAAGTAAAATCCGAGGCGGAAGTAGAATCAAAATCAGAGGTTAAAGAAGAATCAAAATCCCAACCAGAGGCAAAAAAAGAAGGTCCTGACAAATGGGGAATTGCTCATATTTACAGTAGTTACAATAATACAATTATTCATATGACAGATCTTACAGGAGCTGAGACTGTTGCTATTAGTTCTGGTGGAATTCATGTCAATGCAGACAGATACGAATCATCACCATTTGCAGCAATGAAAGCAGCAAATGCAGTTGTAGAATCTGCAAGAACCAAAGGATTCACAGGATTTCATATTAGAGTACGTGCAGTTGGTGGAGTTGGTTCAAGAGTTCCAGGTCCAGGAGCACAAGCAGCAATTAGAGCACTAGCCCGTGGAGGATTTAAGATTGGAAGAATTGATGATGTTACACCTATCCCTCATGATACCACCAGAAAGAAAGGTGGAAAAAGAGGAAGAAGAGTCTAGTCAGTTAATTTAATCTGAACGTCACAGCCTTTAGAATTAAAATAATCAGACATGAATTTTGCAAATTTGTTTGGTGCATCATTCCATTGATACTTTGCAAGCATGTCTGAAAATTTTGATTCAATACCATGTTGTAAACTAGACTTGAATGTTAATTTAAAAAATGTCCATCCAAACTTTGATGATGGCTCACCTAGAATACATCCATTGTATTCTCCAACTAAACTTTCCATATGAGAAAGCGCCTTTTTAATCGAAAGTAGGTCATCAGAATAATTTTTGGTTCCAACTTCCAAAACTATGCTCATCATTCATCACCATCATCTGATTGATTGCTTAGTTTGTCACTTAGAGATACAAATTTTCCATCTTGTTCTACATTGATTTTTGTCTCCATTCGAATATTGAGTCCAATCGATCTAAACAATGCTAGTAATTTTCCACCATCTAGTATTTCATTAATTTCCCCAGTTTTGATTAATTCACATAACTTTAAGACAATTAGTTTTGTTTCATTTGGGAATTGTGTTTCTGCATTTTCTAAAACTTCTAATCCCCTAAATCCTAATTTGCTAACCAATAAACTTCTAGGATTTTCAGGTGGTTTTTCTTTAGTTTCTGGAATTTTCTTACTCTCTTGCCTTGATGAAATGTTTTTTTGCATTTCTGCTAGTCTTTTTGCCTTTAATCTTTCAAGTTCTGAATCGTCCTCATTCAACCCTTAATCACACCTATTGGCACCAATTTTGCAACTTTAGTAGCAATTCCAAGATTGTGAGAGACATTTACTACAGCATCAACATCTTTGTATGCCTGAGGAGTCTCTTCCACAACTCCATCTCGAGTCAAAGCCTTGATAAATATGCCTTTGTCATTTAGAGATTTTTTAACATCATTTTCAGTGAAATCTCTTCTTGCTTTTGATCTGGACATTGTTCTTCCCGCACCATGAGCAGTTGAACCAAAACTTAGATTCATAGAATTTTCCTGTCCCAACAATATCCAACTAGCTGTTCCCATGGAACCTGGAACCAAAACAGGTTGTCCTAAATCACGGTACTTAGTAGGAATTTCATCGCGATTTGATGGAAATGCCCGAGTAGCTCCTTTCCTATGAACTACTAGTTTTCTTTCTTGTCCCTCTACTTTGTGTTTTTCAACTTTTGCAATGTTATGGGCAACATCATAAACTAATTTCATTTCAAGATCAGATTCTGTCTGATTAAATACTCGTTCAAAAGATTTTCTTGTCCAATGGGTAATCATTTGTCTATTACTCCAAGCAAAATTTAATGCTGCAAACATTGCTTTCCGATATGAATCACCTTCCTCAGATGTGTTTGGAACACATGCAAGTTCTCTATCAGGTAGAGTTATGTCATATTTTTGCATTGATTGTTCTGACACCCTAAGATAATCACTACAAACCTGATGTCCAAACCCTCTTGAACCACAATGAATTAAAATTGTAATTGTTCCTTCTTTAATTCCCATCCTGTTTGCAGCTTCTTCATCATGAATTTCTGTAACCTTTTGGACTTCAAGAAAATGATTTCCAGAACCCAAACTTCCTAGTTGAGGAGCTCCACGTTTTCGTGCTTTATCAGAAACTTTGTTTGGATCAGCATTTTGAATTTGACCATTTTCTTCACACACATCTGAATCATTATTAGAACCATATCCATTATCAATTGCCCAATTAACTCCTCTGACCAATACTTCATCAAGTTCAGAATGACTAAGTTTGACTGCACCTTTAGAACCAACACCTGATGGAATGGATCTAAAAAGATCTGTTACAAGTTCTTTTAGTTTTGAGCGAACAGTTTGTTCAGTTAAGTTTGAGCGAAGTAATCTAACCCCGCAATTGATATCATAACCAACCCCACCTGGGCTTATCATTCCTTCTTCAGCATCCATAGCTGCAACACCACCAACTGGAAATCCATATCCTTCATGACCATCAGGTAAAACAACACTATGACCAACTATTCCAGGAATGGACGATACGTTTCTTGCCTGCATTATTGTCCTATCAGTCAACATTTTTTGTAATAGTGGTTCATCAGCATAGATTCTTACAGGAACTTTCATTCCCAGATTGGAATCGGCATCAATTTGATATTGATTTTCTCCAATTTTTCTTGGAGTAATATTAGACATTAGTATCGGTAAATTTTTCTTTCATTCCAATTTAAATCATCAGGAGAATTGTAAAAATAATTTTAAATTTATCACAAATTACCTAAAGTATGCTAGATGAATCAGTAATCACACAAAAAGCAAATCAATTGCTTGCAGAATTAAGAGGAAATCCAGATTGGGCAATAGATGAGAAAAACTTCAAGCAAGGGTATTTCAAAGCTTTAGAATGGGTTTTACAAGACACTGGAATAAAACAGAAATAATTTAACAATTCGTATTTTATGATGTTTCAGTAATTGATAATCATAGATAATCTTATTTTCTATTAAAATAATATTGCTTATTGAGTAAAGATCCATTTTGCCATTGTGGAAGTTGCGGTCATGAGAAAGTTGATGAATGTTATACAAAACAATGTCCATGTTGTTTAACAGATCATCAGGGACCATTTGCAAAAAATAGATGAAAAAACTCTAAATTCATACATGAATTTAATGATCTAATTTAACTACAACAAAAGAGAGATAGAGATATGGTAAGAAAAAAGCTTAGTGCCAAAGAAATAGAGGAACAAAAGAAAGAGCAAAAAATGAGAGCAGATGCTTCTAGAGCAGCTCGAAGAAGTGGAAAACCTACTAAAAAAGAAGGCAAAGTAAATAAATCAAAAGCAAAAACGACAGAATCTAGATCACAGAAGAAAGTTGCAACAGTAAAAAAATCACGTTATTAGAAATTATTCAAATACATAAACAAATTGAGTAGTTTATTTCTAAAATTATTTTACTATTAAAACAGGCTTCTTTGATTTGTGTAAAACAAAATTTGAAGTACTTCCTAAAAATATCTCTTTTGCAGCACCCATTCCCCTAGAGCCAATCACAATAAGATCAAAATTCTTTTTTTCTGCAATATCAACAATTCTCTTTCCTCCATCACCATAAGAAGTTCTATCAAAAAATAAAATTCCTTTTTGTGCTGCTTTTAATTTGGCTTTTTTCATAATTTTGTGTGCATGCTCTAATAGAATTTTTTCCAAAGGTGAGATTTGCTCATTAATTTGAGGTTTAGTAATACCTAGAACATAGAGACCAGTAATTGTTGCCTGAGAGTCTCTTGCCATTTGAATTGCAACATCAAGCCCACGAAAAGAATTTGGAGAACCATCCAAGGGGACAAGAATTTTCTTAATTTTGATTCCCATGAAAAAAATGTTGTAAATTATAATTTAAATACAATTTAGATTCTCTTGAATGATTTTCAAGTTTGATATTCTAGAAGACTATCAAATATACAATTAAACACAATATTATTGTAAAATGGGTAATGCAAAAACACTAACAATTGCAGATATTATGACCAAATCAGTAATTTCGGTTGATTCAACTATCAGTATCAATGATGCAGCAAAAACAATGGAAGATGCAAAAGTAGGCGCAGTGATTGTTATGGAAAATAATAAACCAGTAGGAATTGTTACAGATAGAGATTTTTCAGTTAAAGTTGCAGCACATGCATATCAAATTTCAGATCCAATCAAACACATTATGTCTTCTCCAGTACTATCAATTAATTCAGATGAGACTGTTAGAACCGCAGCAGATCTAATGCATGAAAAAGGAATTAGAAAATTGCCAGTTATAGATAATGAAAAATTAGTTGGGATAATTACTGCAACAGATATTGTTAATTTATTAGCAGTTTGTGTTGAAGAAGATATGAGGGATATGTATTTTCATTCTGTAGCAAAGATTTTTACCAATTACAGCCCATATAATTAGATATTAACGATGGTTGTTCCAGTTATTGTTTTATTAATAATTCCAATTTTTCTTGGGATTGTATATGTAACACCTTTTGAACAACCCAAAGAGATAGAGAATGAAGTAATGTCAGAGGAGTCAGATTTCATGTTCATTCATTTTATTTTGATTGGGATTTGGACAATTGTGTTGCTGAGAATAATACTTCAAATAAAGAAAGGTACTTTCAAGTTAACTCAGAGGTATTAATGTGAATACAGCACCATATTGGAGAAAAAATGTATGCTCAGATTGTAAGCGTGTAAAATGCCAAAAAGGTTGCTTATGTGATTGTCATCAATTAAGAGACAGAATTGATTAAAGTTCTAGGAGTAGATTTATTTTTAATGTATAACCAGTAAAGATATTGGCAATTTTACCCATTGATAGTGGTCGTTATGGTACAAAAGAAATGATGGAAATTTTCAGTGAGCAAAAGAAAATTGATTATCAATTAGAGATTGAAGGAGCTGCTGCAATATCTCAAAGTGAGATTGGAATGATATCCAAGAGTGTAGGAAAAGAGATTCTCAAATCAGCAATGTCTGGAAAAATTACTGCTAAACGAATTAAGGAATTGGAAGCAAAAAGTGATCACGACACTGCAGCACTAGTCGAATCACTAAGTGAAAAATGTTCAAAAAATGCAAGACCGTGGATCCACTATGGTTTGACAAGTAATGATTTGGTAGATACTAGTAATTCAATGCAGATGCGAGA
>JBFIEJ010000056.1:0-7888 GCA_041603475.1 Candidatus Nitrosopumilus sp.
AAATCAAGACTTAGCATTATACCAAGATACTAAAACCACACAACTTTTTTTCATTTTTTCATTTTTAATAGCAAAGGAAATATACAAATGTGCATTTGAAAGTTTGTGCACACTAAAATAATTTATGGAATTATTTCTCTACTAATAATTTCTACAGGTTCAGCTATTGCACAAGAATCATTGATATCTGTAAAAACAGATAGTCAAAATTATGAAGAAGGAGAAACAATAGTAATTTCTGGAGAAGTTACTACTAAAGTAGGAGACACACCAGTAACACTGCAACTCTTTTCTCAAGGGAATCTGGTAGATATTGCACAAATTAATGTGGCACAAGATGGCACATATTCACATACAATAATTGCTGAAGGACCCTTATGGAAAAAACAGGGAGAATATACTGTCAGAGTTTCTTATGGAGAAGGTAATGTTGCAGAATCAGAATTTGGCTATACCCCAGAATCTGAATCATTTTCAACTACAACCAATTTTGAAGTAGATGCAGGTAGTCATGGAACTTTTGATGTCGAATACACCATTAAAGGAGGCACAGTTACTGATATGATAGTAGATTCAGACATTTTTGCACTAATAGTTCAAATTGATGCAACTGACAAAGGAGCAATAACATTAGATTTACCTAGAGAATTCATAGGTGCTGAAAAACAAGATGGAAAAGATGATACTTTTATTATTTTAATTGACGGCATTGAAGTACCTTATCAAGAATCAGTAGTACACTCAGATTCTAGAATCATTACAATTAATTTCGAACAGGAAGATTCAGATATCGAAATAATTGGGACATATGTCGTTCCTGAATTTGGAACACTAGTTTTTGCAATTCTAATTATCGGCATAATGTCTACTATCGTGATAGCCAGAAACAAATTACAAATAATTTCTAATTTTTAGAAACAAAAGAATATTTTTCTTTGAAAGGAGAAACTAAACGCAGCTCCTCAATTATTTTTTTTAGAGCATCAACTGTTTGCTCAATTTCCTTTTGAGTGTTGAATATTCCAAGAGTCAATCGTAAAGAACCAGTTATTTGTTCATGTGAAAAACCCATCGCCTGCAAAACATGAGAAGCTTTTTGAGTATTTACTGAGCATGCAGAACCAGTTGAAGCTGCAATTCCATACTCATCAAGTTTGATAATTAGATCCTCACCATTAACACCAAGAAAAGTAAAATGTGCATTGTGAGGTAATCTAGAATTATGATGTCCATTTAATGTAACGAGTGGAATTTCCTCCAATACTTTTTGAATTAATAAAGTTTGAAGTTTTTTGATATGAGATATATTTTCATCTAATTGATTTTTTGCAATTTCACATGCCTTTCCAAATCCTACAATATTTGCAACATTTTCAGTTCCAGAACGCATACCATTTTCTTGACCACCTCCAAGAATTACAGGATCAATAACAATTCCATTTTTGATGTATAATGCACCTACTCCTTTAGGACCATGTAGTTTATGAGAGGAAATTGAGAGAAAATCAATGCCTAATTCTTTAACATTAATTGGAATTTTCCCTACAGCCTGAACAGCATCAGTATGAAAGAAGATTCCATTTTCATTGCAAATTTTACCAATTTCAGAAATTGGTTGTAGCGTTCCAACTTCATTATTTCCAAACATGATTGAAACAAGGCTAGTTTTTTCAGAAATATTCTTTTTTAGATCTTCAGGATTAACCATTCCTTCTTTATCAACGGGTAGATAGATAATTTCAAATCCTTCTTGAGATAATTTTTTACATGGCTCTAAAATTGCATCATGTTCAATTGAAGATGTAATTATTTTGCCAGAGGTATTTTTCATAGCAACACCACGTAACACAGTATTATTTGATTCAGTACCACCAGATGTAATCAAAATTTCAGAAGGATCTGCATTTATCAGAGACGCAATTTGTTTTCTTGCTTTTTCAATTGCTTTGTGAGCTAGTCTACCATAACGATGAATAGAAGAAGGATTTCCATATTGTTCTTTTAGATAAGGCAACATAGAATTTAAAACATCTTCATGAATTTGGGTGGATGCAGCATTATCCAGATATATCAATCTGCAATCACGTTAATTTTTCCTGGTTTATACCCTTCCTGATCTATTTCAACTGATGTAAAACCTATCATCTTTAATTTTTCAGTAAGTTGAACTAAAATACTATCAAAAATAGGGATTTGTTCTTTTTCTACTTCTATTTTTGCAGAACCATTTAGATCACGAACACGTACTTGTTTTATTTTTGTTAGTTGTTTTACAATAGTTTCACCAAATTCAATTCTGGTTAATTTTTCGGCAGTAACCCTTTGACCCCAAGGTATTCTTGAAGCCAGACATGAATTGGAGGGTTTATCAAAAACAGACAACCCAATCATTTTAGCTGATTCTCTAATCTCTAACTTTGAGAAATTAGTCTCTACAAGTGGACTTCGAAAGCCATTTTGTCTTAATGCATCAATTCCAGGTCTATAATCACCTAAATCATCAAGATTAGTACCATCAACTATTACACTAATTTCATGTTTTTTGGATAATTCAATCAAATGAGAACCTAATTCCATTCTACAGTGAAAACAACGATTTGAATCATTTTTTGTAAAATCTTCATTTTCTAGTTCATTGTAATCCAAAAAAACTTGTTCAATGCCAATTTCAGAACAAATTTGTTTTGATGTTTCCAATTCTTCTTGAGATAAAGTTTTGTAATCGGCTGTAACTGCAATAGCAGATTTTCCTAGTGCCCTAAAAGCAGCACATGCAACTAAAGCACTATCAACCCCACCAGACAATGCAACCATTACTTTGTTTTTATCTTCAAACCATTGTACAAGTTCATCAAATTTGGTCATGACTTTTCTCCATTTTTTCAATTTCCTTTCTTAATAATGAATCTGTTTCCTTGATTGATTTTTCAATAGAGTTTGAGATGCTTTTCAAATCATCAAATTCAATTTTAAAATCTGTTCTTCCTTTAAAACTTGATTTTTTATAATTTACTTGATATTCCTTTCCATTCAAAGTTAAAGAAATCTCGTGAATAGTTCTAGGAACGACAAATCTGTTTGATTCAGAGATTCGGATTCCAAGAGTTCCAGTTTCAAGAACTAGAGTATCAACAATCTCATCAACTTTTTCATCATCACAAATTACAGATACAAGATTTGTTGGTCTTCCTTTTTTTGTAATACCATGGAAAATCGACACATCTTTTGCTCCTTTATCCATTATTTTTTCAATAAGATTTCCAAGAATTTCTCCTGAAACATCATCAACATTTGTTTCTAAAATCTTTACAGAGTCAATGTCAAAGTTATCTTCTGACCCCTTTAGGATTTTTAACACATTTGAAAAAGATTCAAAGTTTTTTTGCCCAGCACCATACCCAATGGATTCAATCCTCATTGTAGGGTAATGGTTCATTGTAATCTTTGACAAATTTACCAAAATACAAGCACCAGTAGGAGTTGTGAGTTCAACATTTGTATCATTTCCTGTAATAGTTAATTTAGAATTTTTGAGAATTTCTAGAATTGCACTGGCAGGATTAGACATGGTACCATGTGAAAAAGAAACTGTTCCGCTACCTACTGCTATAGGCAAGCAAACAATTTTTTCATCAAATAATTGCAAATCATCTAATGCTATTGCAACACCCACAATATCTATCAGGGTATCAATGCTTGATGCTTCATGGAAATGAACAGAATCTTTGGATATTCCATGAATTTTGGATTCAGCACCAATGAGAGTATTAATACTGGATTCTGCAAATGATTTAGCTTTATCAGATAACCCGAGTGATTCTACAGAGTCCATGATGGATTTTTTAATTTCAAATCCCTTTCTTTCATGAAGATCATCAGAAATATCCAAAACTAATTCAGTTGCTTCAACACCATTTTTTTGAATTTTTTTGAATTCTATTTTTTGAATTTTTGATTTTGAGAAAAAGTTTTCTGATTTTCTTATTCCAGAAATTATTTTATTTTCATCAGCACCTAAATCAACTAATGAACAAAGCAACATATCTCCCGATACACCTGCAATCTGAGGATCAATTACAAGAACCATGATTAAAAAAGATCAAAAATGCTTATAAATTCGCCTAATATTTTGACAATTTCATTAGATTTAATTAATGAAAATTTACAGCGATTTTCATGATTACAATTATCGGTTCAGGTAAAGTTGGCGGAGATGCAGCATTATTTTCGGCTTTAAAAAAATTAGATGATCAAATTCTATTATTGGATGTTGCAAAGGGATTACCTCAAGGAGAAGCAATGGATATCAATCATATGCTATCTGAACAAGGAATTGATGTAGAGGTTAAAGGTTCAAATGATTTTGCAGATATGAAAGGATCAAACATTGTAGTAGTAGTTGCAGGTTCTGGAAGAAAACCAGGAATGACTAGGATGGATCTTTTAAAAATTAATGCTTCAATTGTCAAAAGTGTTGTTGAAAATATTAAAAAATATGCTGATAACTCTATGATAATTCCAGTTACAAATCCACTTGATCCCATGGCATACATTACTTACAAAGTATCAGAATTTGACAGAAGTAGAGTATTTGGAATGGGTGGAATGTTAGACTTGTCAAGATTTAGACAATTTATTCATGAAGCAACTGGACACTCAAGAGATTCTATCAGAGCATTAGTAATTGGAGAACATGGTGAAAATATGCTACCATTGCCTCGATTTTCATCAGTTTCAGGAATTCCATTATCATCATTTTTACCAAAAGAAAAATTAGATGAATTAATTATCAACACCAAACAAGTAGCAGCTAAAGTCATAGAGCTAAAAGGAGCTACAGTTCATGCTCCAGGAAACGCAATTTCAGCAATTGTGGAATCAGTTGTAAGAGATAGAAAACAGGTAATTCCAGTTGCAACATATCTCAATGGAGAGTATGGTCATTCAGATGTAACAATTGGAGTTCCAGCTGTTATTGGAAAGAATGGAGTAGAGAAGATTATTGAATTAGATTTAAACGAAGAAGAAAAACAAGTCTTTGACAAGGCAGTAGATAGTGTTAAGACTGCAATTTCAGGTATTGAGATCTAAGCATTTTTTTATCTAAATAAATCCTAATCATTATTGGAAATCTATAAAATTCTAGAATCTGTGAAATCAGGTAAAACATCCATTAATGATGCAAAAAAACTACTGTCATTATACTCAATTGAGGAAATAGAGGGTTTTGCAAAAATAGATATCAACAGAAGTAAGAGAAGGGGAATCCCTGAAGTAATTTTTGCAGAGTCAAAAGAACTAAATGAAATTAAAAAAATAATAAAAAAAACTCTAGAAAAAACAAATGCGGTAATTGTTTCTAGAATTAAAAAGAAAGATTATGATAAAATTCTTGAATATACAAAGAAATTAAAGGTTAAAGTAAAAACTGGGAAAAATTCGTCATCATTATTAATTTTCAAAAAACCAATTAAAATTCATGGAGGTAAAGTAGGAATATTGACTGCTGGAACATCAGATATCGGAGTTGCAGAAGAATCCAGATTAATGTGTGAGGCAATGAATTGTAAATGCATTACAAGTTATGATGTCGGGGTAGCAGGAATTCAGAGAATTTTTCCAATTTTAAAAGAGATGGTAGAAGAAGAAGTGGATTGTATTATAGTAGCTGCTGGAATGGAGGGAGCTTTAGCAACACTAGTTGCCACAATGGTAGACATTCCTATAATTGGAATTCCAACATCAGTAGGGTATGGGTATGGAGAAAAAGGAATTGCTGCACTTGCATCAATGCTACAAAGTTGTTCGTTAGGATTAACAGTGGTCAATATAGATAACGGCATAGCTGCTGGAGGAGTGGCTGCAAACATTGCTAATAGGGCAACACAAAAGAAAAAAAATTGAGAAAAAATTACAAGTGAATACGGTAAACCTTCTCGTAAATCATATATAGCATAGCTTAACGAAGTTTGGTAGTTGGCCGGTAAACGAATTGTATTAACTGCTGATCGTAGTTTAATGACAAATTATAGAGGAAATTTTCTTTATGGATTTATTGCATGTGGCCCATACGAAGTTTTACCAGAATGGGTGTTTGACAAAGTTTTCTGTCCATCGGTGGAGACAGATCCAATAACAGGAGAAGTCAAAGTAGCACAGGTGGGATTACGAAGAGTTGAAAGCTCATTACTTCAAGGAGGTTACAAAAGAGAAGATGTGTTTTTAGCACATCCAGAGATGTTACACAAATCAATTGGTCCAGATACAAAAGTTGTAGGCATAAATGTAATGGATCCTCTTGGAATGGCTCCAGTCACAACAACAATGTCACCAGAAAAATTGTCATATGTTGCAATGAAATTTAAAAAAATGTGCGCCAGCATTATTCAATTAAAAAAGAAATATGATTTCAAGGTTGTAGTTGGAGGAAATGGAGCATGGGAGTTAGCTAAATCAGATAGAATGAAAATTCACGGATTGGATACTGTGGTAGTAGGTGAAGCTGATGAACTTGCAGTAGATCTATTTCAGGATTTAGAAAAAGGAGACGCACCTGAACTTATGCATTGCTTTGTCAGAAATCTAGAAAATATTCCAGTTATCGAAGGACCTACAATTAATTCCCTAATAGAGGCAATGAGAGGATGTGGAAGAGGTTGTGATTTTTGTGATGTCAATAAACGTTCAAAGAAAGACTTACCATTAGATAGATTACAACATGAAGCTAAAACTAACTTAGATTATGGATTTGATTCAATTTGGTTGCATTCAGATGAGATGTTGCTTTATGGATGTGACAATAGAGAGTTCATTCCAAACAGAGATGCAATTACTGACTTGTGGAAGGGATTAAAGGGCTTAGGTGCTAACTTTGTAGGTACCACACATATGACATTTTCAGCAGTTGCAGCAGACCCAACATTAATGCAGCAAATTTCACATATCAATCAACAAGACCAAACAGGAAGATGGCTTGCAACAAACTTAGGAATTGAAACTGTAGCTCCTGCAATGGTTAAAAAACACCTTGGAGTAAAAACAAAACCATTTGCTCCTGAAGAATGGGGAAGTGTTGTAAGAGAAGGTGCAAAAATACTAAATGAAAATCATTGGTTCCCAGCTGCCACAATCATAATTGGATGGCCTGATGAAACCCCTGATGATATTCAATACACAATAGATATGATGAGCGACTTTAGAGAGATGGATTTCAGAGGATTAGTTGCACCATTACTTTATCAAGACTTTAGTGAAAAGAATTCAATGCATTTTGGAAACCTAAATGAGGCACAATTCACCTTATTTTGGAAATGCTGGGAGAACAATCTAAGAGTAATTAACGATATCATCCCAATTATTTTAAGAAACAAAACATATGGACCTCCTATGAAAGTCTTCATGTATGGAATTCTTAAAGCAGGAACTTGGGCTATCATGAGATATCTAAGAGGGTTGTGCAAAGACCTGTTTAATGGAAGAACCCCTGATGAGATTATTGACAAATATGCTAGAAGTAGATCAGTATCTGCACCAAAAATTCAAACAAAGAAACTATAATTTTTCAATTGCAAAATCTGCAATAGTATTTCGTTTTGGAGTTAGTGAGATAAAGTAAACTTTATCGGCTCTTTCAACAGATGTAACTTTTTTGTAGGATTTAGAGGATACATCAAATTCATAAATTCCAGGTTCAAGGGAACCCTTTGAAAAGATCATAAGATAAGTGTCACCATTAGAAGGACTAAGTGGGATAAAAGACATCACATATCCTTTGTAGGAATTTATTGGCATTGTGTTTTTCATTGGGGGGGCAGCTGAGGCCATGTACATAAAAATATCCTCGACATTATCAAATTCTTCGTATTCAATATGCATTAACAAGGATATG
>JBFIEJ010000057.1:0-7735 GCA_041603475.1 Candidatus Nitrosopumilus sp.
GTTCTGGTGTTGGTTCTGGTGTTGGTTCTGGTGTTGGTTCTGGTGTTGGTTCTGGTGTTGGTTCTGGTGTTGGTTCTGGTGTTGGTTCTGGTGTTGGTTCTGGTGTTGGTTCTGAAGATTTTTCAAGGTTTACCTTATCAATTGAACCAAAAACAGTTTCGAGGAATGTTTCTTTATCAAAAGGAATTAAATCAGAATATTCTTGCCCTGTTCCAACATACATTACAGGAGTAGAAGTTACTTTAACAATTGACAAAGCAGCACCACCTCTTGCATCTGCATCACTTTTAGTCAGAATGGAACCATCAAACTTTACATGTTCATGAAATTCACGTGCTTGATTTACAGTATCATTTCCTGCAAGAGAATCACCAACAAAAATTTTCATATCAGGATTTACAACTTTGGTAATTTTGGCAATTTGTTCCATCAAATTGGTACTTGTCTGCATCCTTCCAGCAGTATCAATTAAGACACAGTCTGTTTTGTGTGATTTTGCATACAGTACAGCATCTCTTGCAACAGCTGCAGGATCCGAGTTATAATTTTGAGCAACTAGTTTTAGATTAAGTCTATTCGTATGTTCCCTTAGTTGCTCAATGGCACCTGCTCGAAAAGTATCAGCTGCGGCCACAACTACAGAATATTTTGCTTGTTGTAACATGTGCGCGACTTTGGCTAAAGATGTAGTTTTTCCAGTTCCGTTAATCCCAACAAATAAAATCAAAAATGGTTGTTCTTGTTTCTTTTTTTCATTAATTTTTTCAAATAGGTCAATTGTTCCAGCAGAATCAAAAAGAGACGAGATACTTGAAATTAAACTATCTTTAACAAATTTTTCAATTCCTTTCTTGTCAACCTTAGAACCAATTAATTTCTCTTTTAGATCAGATTTTATCGAATCAATGACTTCGGTTGCAACATCTGATTCAAGTAATGAGATTTCTAATTCAAAAAGAATATCCTCAATGTCTTTTTCATTTAGTTCTTTTTCGCCAAGACTTTTCGCTGCATTAGAAAATGCATTACGAAGACTATCAAACATAGTTTATCCCGATTTTGGTTCGGACATAGATTGCATCATTTGATTAATTTGTGCTCGTCCTTGTTCTAATCTAGATGCTGCATCCTGTTTTTTAGCAGCAGTGTCCTGTAAAGCAATCTCAATTTCCTTTAGTCTTGCCTCAAGATAGTTAATTGTGGAAGGAAAATCTTTTTCCACTGCAACCCCAGCACCAATATTCAAAACGATTTTGTTATTTGAGGAAATTTTTGTAGGAATGTAAGTGCCCATCCCAATTGGAATGAGAGTGTCAGATTCTGGTTTTGTACTAAGAGATTGTATTGATTGTATTGCAGCTGTCGCTTCCCTTAAAACACTAAGAAATGTTGCCTCTCGTTGAGACAAGTCAGAAAAATATGTTTCAAGCATTTGCATTTGCTGCATTAATTGCTCTGCCTGTTCTTCACTCATTTCTATGAAATCTTGAATGTATGGTTATAAATTCATTCATAGACTATTGATAAAATAGTTGGAATAATAAAAAAATAAAGAAAAAAGCTTTATTTTGCTTTGGAGAATCTATTCTCTACTTCATCCCAATTGACTACATTCCACCATGCGGCAATATAGTCAGGTCTTTTGTTTTGATAGTTGAGATAGTATGCATGCTCCCAAACATCACAGCCTAACAATGGCACTAATCCTTCAGTTCTTGGACTAGTTTGGTTTGGCATCGATTTGTATTCAACCTTTTTTGAAGTAGGATTGTATACTAACCATCCCCAACCACTGCCTTGAATTACAGCTGTAGTGGATGAAAATTTCTCTTTGAAATCAGCAAAGCTTCCAAAAGATTCTTTGATTGCATCAGCAATTGAACCTCCTGGTTCTCCACCGCCATTTGGTTTCATGTTATTCCAAAATAGCCTATGATTATCATAGCCACCGCCATTGAAATTAATTGCGCCTCTTTTGTCCTCGGGTACTGATTTAATGTCGGCTAAAATTTCAAGAATATCTTTTTCTTGAATTTCAGCTGGACAGGTTTCAAGTGCTGCATTTAATTTGTCAGTGTATGTTTGATGATGCTTTGTGTGATGAATCTCCATTGTTCTTGCGTCAATGTGAGGTTCTAATGCATCATAAGCATAGGGCATTTCAGGAAGTGTGTATTTTCCCATAGAGACATTGGAATGGCTATTCCATTTATTGCTTTAGAAAGCAATTCATTTTTACTTGTTAAAATTGCTACAAAAATTATGAGATTCTTTATTGTTTTTTCTTTGGCAGTTATTTTTTTGGGAGGATTAATTTTCCTAGAATTTATTCAACCAGAAAATAAAATTGAAACATACCTAGATCGAAGTGTTCCGTTTATTGGAACTGATATTCCACGAATTGATGGAATAGATGGCACAGGAATAAAAATAGCAGTTATAGATACAGGTGTTGATTTTAATCATCCAGATCTTTTTGGTTGGGGTCCAGAAGGGAAGGTAGTAGGAGGTTATAATTTCATACATGAAGGAAAGCCTCCTCTGGACACTAATGGTCATGGAACTCAGGTTGCAGGAGTAATAGCTGCTGACGGAGAAATGGTTGGAATTGCACCTAAATCAAAAATTCTAGCTTACAAAGTTTCTGAAGACGGTGAAGGAGTATCATCAGAATTAATCAACAGGGCAATTGAGAAGGCAATTGAAGATGGGGCAGACATTATCAATATCAGTTTAGGAGTAAACAAAACAAATTCCAAAATTGAACGTGCGGTAAATAATGCATTAGAAAAAGAAATTTTTGTAGTAACTGCAGCAGGTAATGACGGTCCCGAATTGAGAACCATTGGAAGTCCTGGTAAAAATTATGGTTCAGTAACTGTAGGTGCAACCTATAACAATCTAACATCAAGTCTAGTTGCAACTTTAGAAGTTGATGATAAACCATACACAGTGATTCCAATGATAGGTTCTACAAAATTAACTGAGCCAATTACAGGAAAAATAATTTTTGGCGGACACGGTAAAATCGAAGATTTAGAGAAATTAGATGTAAAAGATTCAATTCTAATTGTGGAGAGAGGCAGTGATGTAGAAGGGGAGTTACTATATTTTTCAATAAAGGAAAAAAATGCAGCAAATGCAGGAGCCAAAGCTTTGATTGTATATAACGACAAGTCAGGAATTTTTTTGGGTGAATTAATTCACGAGTTTATGGAACCTGATTACAAACCCCAAATCCCTGTAGTCTCTATTGATAGAAAAGAAGGATTAGAGATTGTAGAATCAATAAAAAATGAAAACAATGCAACAATGCATTTATTTTTTAATCCAGATTATGTTGCCCATTTTAGTTCTAGAGGTCCAGTATCACCATTTTACATTAAACCTGAAATCGTAGCCCCAGGAGCATACATCAACACCACACAGAGCAGTACAGGTTACAATTTCACTAGCGGGACAAGTTATGCTGCACCCCATGTAAGCGGAGCGGCTGCTCTACTATTGCAAAAAAATCCTCAACTCCACCATCATGAAATTAAATCAATTTTATTGACAACAGTCGAGCCTGTTTCAGATGCCTATGGCAAAGAATTTTCCGTAAATGAGGCAGGAGCAGGAAGACTAGACATTGGCAATGCTTACAAGGCAAAATTAATCATCATGCCACCTAATTTTGTGATGAATTTATCTTCAGATAAAAGAATGGGAGAGCAAGAATTTGATTTAAAATTAATGGATGGAACATTTGATAATTTTGATATAAATTTTCAAGGGCCAGATTTTATAAAATTTACACATGTTCTTGAAAATAATATTTTAAAGATAAAAATGGTAATGATTGAAGATAATTTTGGAGACCATGAAGGAAAGATAATCATCAATCATGATGATTCAAAATATGTAGTACCATTTCTTTTGCATTATAATCCAGGTTCAATTTCAGTAAATCAAGATAATCAAAACTTAATCTTTGAAATTTATCATCCTGATGAATGGAGTTTTGCAAAAATTTCTGCTATTAACAGCAAAGATGGTATTGTACATACAACAACTACAACGCCAAACAAAAAAGCTTCAATTGAAATTTATGAAAATGCAGAGTATTGGATTGATGCAAAGATTAGAGTTAATGGAAACACATCAGATGCATATAATACAATAAAAATCACTTCTATCTCAGAAGAATCAAAGAATTTTAATTTTATAGATTTACCAGAAAGACAAATAGCAATAATTGCAGGAATCATAATAATAATAGGAATTGTCGGAGTGATTAAAAGAAGGTAATTTATTTTTGAAGTTTTGGTCCTGCTTCAATTATTTCTGGAGAAACATTTTCAAATTTTGCAAAGTTTTCAACAAACATCTGAGCCAATTTCTTTGCAGACAAGTCATAGGAATCCTTGTCAATCCAAGTATTCTTTGGATCTAAAATTTCAGAGGGAACACCTTCAACTTCGGTTGGGATATCCAAATTAAATAAATCATCATGTCTGTATTTTACAATATCAAGGGCTCCAGATAGAGCAGCAGTAACCATTGCACGACTGTATTTGATCTTAATTCTTTTGCCAACACCATATGGACCACCTGACCAACCAGTGTTAACTAGATAGACTACTGTATTGTGCTGATTAATTTTATCACCTAATAATTTGGCATAAACTGATGCAGGTCTAGGCATGAACGGAGCACCAAAACACTCTGAGAAGACAGATTTTGGTTCTTTGATTCCTCTTTCAGTTCCTGCCAATTTACTTGTGTATCCAGACATAAAGTGGTACATGGCACCCTCTTTTGTTAAGCGAGATACAGGTGGCAATACGCCTAATGCATCAGCAGTCAAAAATACAATTACTCTGGGATTTCCCCCAACACTTGGAATCACTGCTCCAGGTATGAAATCAAGAGGATATGCAACACGAGTATTTTCTGTAAGGCTGTTATCATCAAAGTCTGGGACGTTATCTTGTAACACAACATTTTCTAAAACGGCACCAGGTTTGATAGCATTCCAAATTTCTGGTTCTGCTTCTTTACTTAGATTGATACATTTGGCATAACATCCACCTTCAAAATTAAAAGTTCCATTATCAGACCAACCATGTTCATCATCACCAATTAATTTCCTATTAGGATCAGCAGACAAGGTAGTTTTACCGGTACCAGACAATCCAAAAAATAATGCAGTGTCACCTTTTTCTCCAATATTAGCTGAGCAATGCATTGGAAAAATTCCACGTTCTGGCATAAGAAAATTCATCACTCCAAACATAGATTTTTTCATCTCTCCGGCATATTCTGTTCCACCAATCAAAACTATTTTTCTTGTCAAATCAATTAAGATGAAGACATCAGATTTAGTACCATCAATTTCAGGATCTGCTACAAAGTCATTGATACATAAAATTGTAAACTCAGGTTCATGATTTTCTAATTCTGTTTTTGAGGGACGGATAAACAAATTTCGTGCAAACATGCTTTGCCACACACGGTCATTTATGACTCTAATTGCAAGACGATTTTCAGTATCTGCACCTACAAATCCATCAAAAACAAAAAGCTCTTTATTTTCAACAAAGTTTTTCATTTTTTCAAGTATTTTTTCAAACTTACCACTTGGGAATTGGTGATTTATTTTTCCCCAATCAATTGTATCATGGGTTTTATCATCATAGACTATAAAGCGGTCATCAGGGGATCTACCAGTATATTTTCCAGTATTAACTGAAAGAGAGCCTGTAGAGTTTACAATGCCCTCTTTTCTTTCAACTGCAAGTTGAACCATCTCATCTACGCTAAGATTTCTATGCACTTTTGAAGGATTGATTCCAAATGCAGTTAGTTGTGATGAGAATTTATCAGTAACAGCTGCACCTAAGACTTGAGTCAGAAGGTTACGCCTCCAAAAATAATTTTTACAATCCCAGGCTTGTTCATGAGATATTTCGATCCGCCTAAATTTTCCTTATTATCTCTTCCTATCAGAAATATTTTCCAGGCTAGGAACGTATTTATTCCAAAATTCAAAAGTCAATTTGATGCCGATCAATAAAGACAAGATTGAAAAAAGACAAGAGGTTAAAGAACACAATCCAGATTTTGTCAGACCAGAAAGCTGGCGTTATGTTAGACTTCAAACAAATTGGAGAAAGCCAAAAGGAATTGATCATCATCAAAGAAAACAAAAGAGTAGAGGTCGTCCAGGTCTGGTTAAAGTCGGATATGGTGGACCAAAAGATGCAAGAGGATTACATCCTTCAGGATTCACAGATAATCTAGTTTTTAATTTAAGTGACTTGGAGAAATTAGACCCTAAAAAAGACGGAGTTAGATTCGGACATGGTGTTGGTACAAGAAAGAGAAAAGAAATTGTTGCCAAAGCCGTTGAAGGGAAATTTAAAATTTTTAACGCGAGAGTGAGTGCAAGTGGTAGTAAATCTTAAAGCTAAGAAAAGACTCGCATCAAGAGTCACAGGAGTTGGAATTCATAGAATTAGATTCGATGCAGATCATCTTGATGATGTTGCAGATGCAATTACAAGAGAAAACATTAGAAGTTTAATCACTGCAAATACAATCAAAATTAAACCATTTACTGGAACTTCTAGAGGAAGAGCACAAACAAAGAAAGACCAAAAGGGAAAGAGAGGAACAAAGCAAGGTTCCAAGCAAGGAAGAAAAGGTGCCAGAGTGGGTAAAAAAGAGGTTTATGTTGCTAAAGTTCGTTCATTAAGACGCTTATTGAAGATTGCAAAAGACAGAAAGGATTTAACCAATCCTGAATTTTGGGCACTCTACAAAAAAGTTGGCGGAAACACAGTTAGAAACAAAGCACATCTCAGAACCTTGATGGATGAGATTAGAGAAAAGAGAAAAGATTAGAAACGATAAATCTTTTTTTGTAAATCTACAATTTTCCCATTTTGAATTTTAATGCCTTCATCATTTAGCATTTTAGTTTTGATATGTTCGCCATATGCATATCCTCCAATTTTACCAGTGGACATTACAACTCGATGACATGGAATAATCACAGGATATGGATTTTTGTTCATAATTTTTCCAACAGCACGTTGTCCATTTTTTAATCCCACTGCTTTTGCAAGTTCACCATATGTTGTGATTTGGCCTTTTGGAACTTCAAGTAATTTTTTGTAAATCTTTTGCTCAAGATTCAAAGTTTTATCACTTTAAGATTTGTTGAAGCAAGATAATCAAGTACTTTTTGCTTGTGAGTTCCAAGACCGCGCCAATCCAATAGCGCCGTTTTAGCATCAATGTTTTTTGAAATAATATGATCAAACAAAGATTGGTCAAGATCATCTAGAGCATGTTTTGGAATAACTGTTCCAAGGGAATGTTCTCCTTCAAGTAATTCATTAGTGAATTTTGATGGGTAGTGAGTTCCACCAAAACATATTGCAACAGGGTATTTTTTGATCGGAGAAATCATGACTTTGTGTACTAATGTTGCAACAGAATTACAAAGAGATTCATCAGTCCATTGCTTTTCAGTAGTACCTATTTCAATAAACATAGAGGGCTTTGTTAAACCAGTTGGACCATGATGAGTTGCCTCAATAGTAATTTGAAATTCAGAAAAAGTAGATTGATTTTCATGTAATGTCTGAAGATATGTTTTTTGAAGATGTGGATGTGGAATGGCAACTTCTCTATCATGTCCACCAAACTTTGCTTCTGAGAAATTTCCAGTACTATGACAAGTTAA
>JBFIEJ010000058.1:0-7650 GCA_041603475.1 Candidatus Nitrosopumilus sp.
ATAGGTGAATATGACAATGTTCTTTGATAGTGAATTTGATAGAATCTTCAAAAGAATGTCAAACTCTTTTTTCAACACGGATGACATTTTTGAAGAGTTCAGGGAAAATGGAACAGCATCTGGACCGTATTATTATGGTTATACTATGACTGTTGGCCCTGATGGCAAACCAATAGTAAAGGAGTATGGAAATGTAAAGCCAGGTCTTCTTCCAAACTCTGATACAAGAGAACCAATTGTAGATACAATTGTAGATGAAAAGGAAAAGATCGTAAAACTCATAGCTGAAATGCCAGGAGTTGAAAAGACCGATGTCAAAATTGTTGTTGAAAACAAGATTGTAGATCTTTCTGCAAATCACGACGAAAAGAAATACCATGTAAGAGTTCCACTAAAACATAAAGTAGATGAGAATTCTGCAAAGGCCTCATACAAAAATGGTATTTTACAAATAACCTTCAAGTTGCTTGAAGAAGAAAAACCAAAAGGCAAAACGGTGGAGGTGGAATAAACCTCCCTTAATTTTTGAGGTAAAAATATGAGTGAAATTATTTTAAAAATAGATGAAATACCACAACAACATGTTGGAAGAGGTAGAGCTATAGTTGATCCTAAAGTTATTGAGGATCAAAAATGGAATACGGGTCAAATTTTAGAATTAACATACAATAAAAAAACACATGTAAAACTATGGCCAGGAACTCCTGAGGAGTACGGAGCTGGAGTAATCAAAATTGATGGTATTACAAGACAGAATATTGGGGCAGGAATTGGAGATAAAATTTCTTTAAAATCTGTAGAAGCTGCAAATGCAGAACAAATTACTTTATCACCAACTGAAAAAATTGCTGCAGAAGGATTACAAGATTACATGATCTACAATTATCTTAACCATGTATTCACAACTGGAGATTCAGTTTCCTTAAACACACAGATGGGTGGAAGAGTTCAATTCTTTATTACAAATACCAAACCATCTAAACCAGTAATTGTAACAGAAAATACTATTTTCAAATTAGGTTCAATGACTAAAGCAATAGATGCCTCTGTTCCAAGAATAACATATGATGAACTTGGAGGATTAAAAAATGAAGTTCAAAAGATTCGTGAGATGGTTGAACTTCCAATGAGACATCCAGAATTATTTGAAAAAATAGGCGTAGAGGCACCAAAAGGAGTGTTACTTTACGGTCCACCTGGAACTGGAAAAACACTTCTCGCAAAAGCAGTAGCAGGTGAGACTAATGCTCACTTTATTTCGTTGAGTGGTCCAGAAATAATGGGCAAGTATTACGGTGAAAGTGAGGAGAGAATAAGAGAAATTTTCACACAAGCCGAAGAAAACGCTCCAAGCATAATATTCATTGATGAGATTGACTCTATTGCCCCAAAAAGAGATGAGGTATCAGGTGAAGTAGAGAAAAGAATTGTATCACAACTTTTGACATTAATGGATGGAATGAAATCTAGGGGGAAGGTAGTAGTCATTGCTGCAACCAACAGACCAGATTCAATAGATCCTGCACTAAGAAGACCAGGTAGGTTTGACAGAGAAATTGAAATAGGAATTCCTGATGAAGAGGGAAGACTAGACATTCTTACAATTCATACACGTGGAATGCCAATTGATGAAAAAGTAGATCTTAAACAAATCTCAAAAACCACTCATGGATTTGTAGGAGCTGATTTAGAAGTATTATCAAAAGAAGCTGCAATGAGATCACTTCGCAGAATTTTACCCGAAATTGATCTTGATGAAGATAAAATTTCAGCAGAAATCCTTCAAAGAATAAAAATTACTAGTGATGATTTTAGAGATGCACTAAAAGAAGTTAGACCAAGTGCGCTCAGAGAAGTACAAGTCCAAATCCCTAATGTAAGTTGGGATGATGTTGGAGGTTTAGACAATCTTAAGGAAGAATTACGTGAGGCAGTTGAATGGCCAATAAAATACAAAGAGGCTTTTGACTATGTTAATGTAGAAACTCCTAAAGGAATTCTACTCCATGGCCCACCTGGAACTGGAAAAACATTGATTGCAAAAGCTCTCGCAAAAATGACTGATTCTAATTTTATCAGCATTAAGGGTCCAGAATTACTTTCAAAGTGGGTAGGAGAATCTGAAAAAGGTGTTAGAGAAATCTTTAGAAAAGCAAGACAAGCTGCACCATGTATAATTTTCCTAGATGAAGTTGATGCACTAGTTCCTAGAAGAGGAAGTGGAGGATCAGGATCTCATGTTACAGAAAATGTTGTTTCACAAATTCTAACTGAGATTGACGGTCTTGAAGAATTAAACAATGTATTGATTATTGGAGCCACTAACAGACTTGATATTGTTGATGAAGCACTACTCAGACCTGGAAGATTTGATAGAATTATTGAGGTCCCTAATCCAGATACTAAAGGAAGAAAACACATCTTTGAAATTCATACAAAAAACAAACCATTGGATAATGATGTTAGCATTGAGAAGCTAGTAGAATTGACTGATGGCTTTAGTGGAGCAGAAATTGCCTCAGTTACTAACAGAGCAGCAACTGAAGCATTGAAGAGATATGTAAATAACAAGACTGAAAATGTCAAAAGCATCAAGATTACTCAAAAAGATCTTGTTGATTCAATAGAGAAAGTCAAGCCTAAGAAAAAAGAGGCTCCGCCTATCCCTTCATAAAATAGTCTAAATACTAAAGGAAATTAGGATAAATTATGAAGCTATATCTTGATTTTGATCCATGTAAGGAGTGTAATACTATGATGGCAGAACTTAGTAGTCCTGAAATGTTATTTGCTGATGAAAAGACAAGGGCTGATGAATCAGCCAAATTTCTCAGACACTTAACCTACAATCATAATGAAGTAGTTCAAGCAGTTATGGAAGATCTACCAAAACAAAAAAGAGATCAAGAACCTGATTTTTACAAATAAACATTCTTTTTCATTACTAGTATCTGATAATCATATTCATATACAAAATTTTTCTAGTATTAATGTGAAAAAATAAAATGAAAAATTACTCATTTTTTGGTTTATTGACTTTACTAGTTTTAGTTAGTTCTTTCCAGTTTACTTTAGCTTTTGAAACTGAGCAAGAACCAGAACCACCACAAATTCCTGAACCCTCACCGGGACCAGACCCAATTAAAAAACCAGAACCTGCACCTGTTCCAGATCCATTTCCAGGAGAATCAGAATCAGAAAAAATACAGCGATTAACTGAAGAAAATAATAATCTGAAACAACAAAATACAAATCTTCAAGGTGAGATCTCTTCTCTAAAAAATGAAAAGTCTAGATTACAAGAAGAGATCTCTGAACTAAATGAAACTATACAAAGTCTAAGAGAAGTAACTATGGAACAAATACGAGTTATAATGGATTTAGTAAATCAGTTGAAAAATATTTTATTTGAAAAAATAATTTCTCCTACAATTAACTTGTAGGATTTTTGGATATTCTAGTCAACTAGCTTTAGTGTTTTCTTGATCAATACAGCTCTGTTCCTAATTGTCACATCGCTTACCCCAGACTCTATTGCGAACTTTTTCTGACTAATGTTTTTACCATTTAAGACACATGCTACATATAGCGATGCAGCAGCCTGTGCTACTGGATGTTTTCCAGCAGTAATTTGCTCTTTTTCACATTTTTCTAATATGTCATATGCATCTCTTTTGATCTTTTCATCCAAGTTCATGTTGTTTGAAATTTTTGAGATAAACGAAGTAGTATCGTACTGATTAAGATTCAATTCAAGCTTTTTGATTATGGTTCTCAAATCTCTAGAAAGTACTCCTCTTTCAATATTTCCAGCATCAGCAATGTCATCAAGTGTTCTTGGTATGTTATGTTCCCTACAAGCTGCATACAATGATGCAGATACTAATGATGCCATTGTTCTTCCTCTAGTTAATTTTGCACTAACTATTTTTCTGTAAATATAAGCAGCATTTTCTACAACATTATCTGCAACTCCTAACTTTGTTTTCATTGCATGAAGTAAAGTAAAGGCTCTGCTTAATGTAGCCGTTTTTCTTGATTTACTTCTTTGATCCCAAGTTCTTAGTCGATTGAACTCATATTTTGTTTTACTAGATAATGCTTTTCCAGTAGAATCTTTATCATTACCTATCACAGTAGATAATCCCTTATCATACATAGTTAGTGATGTTGCAGGACCTGTACGTGTAAGTTTCATAAAGTCTTCCTGAGAGTGACCATTGTTTTGATATGAATAATCAGCCATGTTTTGCACTAGGATAAGACCGCATCCCCCACAAACGATTTCTCCTCTATCAGAATCTGTTATTGCAGGGTAGGTTTTGCAAGCGTCTAGTTTACACTTGGCTGAATAATCATCTGTATAATTAACTACCACTTCTAATTCAATATGTCATTCATAAAATAAAAATAAATTGGATCAGGTAAATTTGGATTAAAAATTTTACTTTGTATACTAAATCTTCCTAGAATTTTCTTAAAACAGAACTACTGATTGTAATAAACTCTACATTGTAATAAATGTTAAAAATGAAAAATAGTTTTTAAAAAATTATTTCTTGATTGATTCTAAAGAATGACCACGATTTGTAATCATTTGAGTAACTGCTTCTACAGTATAATCAATTCCGTGTTCATCCTCAAAATGGTTTCTTAATTTTTCGATAAGACCTACTGTTTTTTCTTCGTCTACAATAAACTCACATTCAAAACCATAGTCTTCACATCTCAGTTTAAGGGTCATTTAGTCTGGAAAAAATATTGAGGCTATAAAAACTGTGTAGATATATCTCTGAATTCAAACCAAACAGGCACAAATTCAACAATTTTTCACTCAAATAGCACTAATAATGACTAAGTTGTTATTTCAATAGATGAAAGGTTTAGAATTTGTTTTTCTTGGAGTAGGATCTGTTCTTGGAGCATTTCTGAGATACAAAGTTACAGAATCTCCTCTTTTATTCAATACATTACCTCTCAATGTTTTGATAGTCAATGTTCTTGGCGCATTTGTTCTTGGCGCATTCGTAGTTCTCTCTCAACAATGGAATCTTGATGGAAGATATTCATTATTTGCAGCAGTGGGATTCTGTGGTTCTCTTACCACCATGTCTGCCTTTGCACTTGATTCTACTAATCTTCTTGAGAACAATCAATATGGAACTTTAGCAATCAATATTGTTGCAAATGTTAGTCTATCTATTGCTGCATTGATTGGAGGAAAATCCTTAATGAGTGCAATAATCACTAACTGATAGATATGGTATATTCTTATCAAGTTGTAAAGTTCCAAACAATCTCCTTTGTACAAGGAACCCATTGGTCTCAATCAGTAGGTGACAAGGGAGTATTATACAAATCTCTAAAAGATCCATTTTCAAAACTTATCGTACAATCATCAAACGGTTCAAAAAAACTATACCGAATTCCAAAGGATAGAACAGTAATTGTAAGTAATGATACCGTTCATTTTTTGGGAGAATTAGCTTGATTTATGTAAAGAACTGATCAACTTGATCTCTGTATTTTAATGCAATCTTTCCAAAATCTGAAAAATCTTCTGCAGTGGGATATTTCATCCTCATTGTATATTGATTGATGAATATTGATAGTGCACTTCCAATAATTAAATTGTAAACTCCATCTGCAACATTTTTTGAATATGGAAATGCAACTTTAATGAAAGGTAGATATGTTTCTGTTTGAGAAATCATTAATTTGATATGTTTCTCAACAAACTCTATTATCTCTTCTGGAATTGCCATAATTTTACATAGCGTGATTTCTTATAAATAGAACTTTAATTTTCAGGCGTGGTTTCTTTTATTTTTTAATTATCAGAACTGAAATTCATCATATTCCTTTTTTATTAAAATTAATCAGAAAATTATTATGGCATCAAAAAAACCTATGAAAAAAAGTTCAATTCAAACTTCAACACCAAGTTGGTTTGATATTGATAGATCAATTGATAGTCT
Organism: Candidatus Nitrosopumilus sp.; assembly: GCA_041603475.1. Taxonomy (GTDB): domain Archaea; phylum Thermoproteota; class Nitrososphaeria; order Nitrososphaerales; family Nitrosopumilaceae; genus Nitrosopumilus. The sequence continues at coordinate 5,979 of JBFIEJ010000058.1, forward strand.
AAGAAAAGAAATGGAAAAAGCATTTTCAGGCTTTCCAGTATCTATGCCCAAAATGAATCATACATCTTGTGATGTAATTGATGAGGGAAATCAATTCAGAGTAAAAATGGATGTCCCAGGAATTAAGAAAAATGAGATCAGACTAGACGTTACTGAAAATTCATTACAAATTTCAGGAGAACATAAAGAGGAATCTCAAGAAAAAAAGAAGAATTATCTAAGAAAAGAGCGTAGCCATATTTCTTACTATAGAACACTACCCTTATCTGAAAATGTAATTGCAGGAAAAGTAAAGGCAAAACTTTCTGATGGAGTATTAGATATTACTCTACCAAAATCAAAACCTACAGCAATAAAACAGAAAAAATCAATCTCTATCCAATAAATCTACTATCTCATTAGTTGAGATAGATATTTTTCCTTACCCTTTCTGCTTCTAGGCAAACATCTTAACTGTCTTTTACAACATGGACAGGTGACTCCATTATACTCTACAAATATTTCACAGTAATTGCATCTCTTTTGCCCTGCAGCATACCTACCTATTTCTGAAGGTTTTACAGCCTTGTACTTTTTACATTCACCAATACAATAAGCCATCAAATAGAGGTAGTATCATTAGGAAATAAAATATTTGCTTGCAGTGCAATCATTTAATGAGTTTTTTAAATATGAAATTAAATTTATAATCGAATTTCCAAGTTTTTCTATTGCTTGATTTAGACAAAAAGGTCTTTGGAAACATTACTACTAAAGAGATCATTGGTGCACAACCACCAGCATTTCCTGATACACAAGAAATCTTTGAGAGAGAACTAGAAAAATTACTAACAGATTTGCAAACCTTGCCAAAAGGAAATCTTGAAAAACTCTTAGATCAGCAAAAACACGCAGAATCCCATGTTAATAGTAGACCTGGAGCAATGGCTCTAGCTCAAAATAAAATCAAAATCTTTAATGAACATAACCAAAAATATATTCGAAAAATCAAAGAAATTTTAGATTCTTAGATTTTTTTCTCCTTACACGTTTTTTGGTTGTATTTTGTTTTCTTCTAATCAGTAATGAAATAATTGTGCCTGCTGGGATCCCAATAATTGTTCCAAGACTAACATATGGTGCAATAAAGAAATCTCCAATCCAAATTCCTCCACCTGATGTTAATTCCATAAATGTTCTAGGTCGAAGTATTACAGAAACTGTCTGTGAATCTTCTTTTTCTTCTCCAACATCATTAGTATATTTTACAATTATCTCAAATGGAAGCTTGTATTCTGTATTCACTTCTTCAGTAGGAGTAATAATTCGTGAAGTAATTCCTACGGGAGTATTTTTTTCAATTTTTGAGAATGTATGAGATGTCTCTCCTCTAAACTCTATATCTTTAGGGGGAATTATACTGATGTTTACATTTGTAATGTCAATATCTTCGGAGATAATTTCAACATCAATAGGAAACTCTGCCTTTGTAAAAATAGATTCAGGCATTTTTGTATAAATTGTGATACTGGCATCTTCTTTTACTGTTAATGGAATTGCAATGTCGTGATATATTGCAGGTTGTGGTGTTTCGTTATTTGCAACAAGTACTTGGGAATATTTTAAATTTAGAAAATGTACTCCTGGACTGGCATTGCTATTGATTTTAAAATCTACACTTCCACCATATGTG
>JBFIEJ010000059.1:0-7562 GCA_041603475.1 Candidatus Nitrosopumilus sp.
AACAGTAAAGTCCATTGGTCTCATCCAAAAGATTGCTTTTGTTGGGCATACACCGATGCATGCACCATCAGAAATACATCTTTCTGGGTAGAAAACAAATGCTTTACCTCTCTTCCAGCCTTCAACTGGTTTTACTCTAAGTACATCTGGTCCTAATGTTGTACAGATTTCTACACATAGTGCACATCCTATACACATTTGCTCACCGATGTCTGGAATAATTCCTACTGGCATAACGAAATTAAATCGTGTTTTGCTCTTAATATAATTTGCCTAAAAATCTGATGTTATAACGGCGTTTCAAATTTTATAACGCCGTTTGAATTTTGATCGCCTCAAATCACTATTTTTCAGATTCTATCTTAAATGATATTTTTTGAGCATCTTTTTCGTCCAGAGTACTAATGAGAAGATCATTTTGATTTTTTTTAAGAAAATAGACACCGGTATTTCCAGATTTTATAATGTGTCTGCCTCCTGGAGAGACAACCCACTCATTATTCTCTTTTTTTCTTGCCATTGCAGTTACTACAACGTATGAATTTGCTTGACTTCCAATAGAAGACAGTAACATTATACATGAATTAATGAATCTTGCAGATTCTAAATCATCAAACAAATTGTAAACTCCATTGAATGAATCAATTACAACTAGAAATTTTGTTTTTGATACCTTGGAAATTATCTCAGACAATTTCTCTTTCCAATTTACTTTATTTGGATGAAAAATTACTACATTATCTTTTTTTTCCATCATGCCAGATTCTACATATCCTGTATATAGTAAATCCATATCTACAAAAATTATTGGTATCTTAACTGAATTGATCAGTCTATGTAGAAACTCAGCTTTATGAAATGGTTCTAAACATAATATTATACTTGGAACATGTTTTTCAAACTCTTTTTGGATTAGTGCTAAATTATTATCTAAAACTTGGTCAGGACTTTTATCCAACACTATTTTAGCATTTTACAGATATAATAATGAATTTAGTGTCCAAAGATATTTCTGATGATTTCCCAAAATCAGATAAAATCTATCTTAATAATGCATCAGTCTCAATAATGCCTTCTCAAAGTATTGATGCTATGAAAGATTTTCTTGTATCTTACAATACTATTGGTCCTGATTCAAAGGATTCAGAGCCTTATGTGGCTGAGAAAATACAAAACGTAAGAAAGATAATTGCAAAAATTATCTTATGCCAACCTGATGAAATAGTTCTTACTCAAAGTACTACTGATGGAATCAATATCGTAGCTAATGGTCTTTCTTTTGAAGATAATTCCAATATGATTATTCGTGGGATGGCTCATGAGCATCATGCAAATTTTTACCCATGGATAAAATTACAAGAAAAAATTTCAATTAAAAATCTATTAATAGACAAAAACGGTTTTTTTAACTTGGAAGATCTTGAATCCTCTATTGATGATAACACAAGACTTGTAGCATTAAGTCATGCACTCTATAATACTGGTTCAATATTACCCGTAGAAGAGATTGGAAAAATTTTACACGATAAAGTACCATTCTTCCTTGATACTGCTCAAACTATAGGGTGCTTAGGAGACATTGATGTTTCAAAAATAAAATGTGATTTTATGTCCTTTAATGGTTCAAAATGGCTTTGTGGACCAATGGGAACTGGATTGTTTTATTGTAATAGAAAATCAAGTCAATTATTAGAGCCAAAAACAATTGGAGGAGAATCTGCAATTATCTATGATGAGACAAAACTTGCGTACAAGGAACTTCCAGATAAATTTCAGACTGGTTTTAGAAACTATGTAGGAATTGTCGGTTTAGAATCATCTGTAAATTATTTACTAAAGTTTGGAATGGAAAATATTAGAGAAAAAAATCAACTACTGTCATCATTACTTAGAGAAGAATTATCTAAAATTCCAAATGTTGTTTTGTATGGACCAGAAGATCCCAAACAAAGAACTAGTATTATCTCATTTAACATAGAAGGTTTTGATTCGCAAGATGTTGTAGATAAACTTGAAAAACAAAATATTATTTTAGCAGTACGAGAAATTATGGAAAAAAAGATTATTAGAATATCTCCTCATTTTTTTAATACAGAATATGAGATGCTTCAAGTAATTGATGCAATTAAAAGACTATAGATTCTCTTGTTCCTCTATTACCATCATGGTCAAAGTTGACTGAACTTTGCTTATTTTTCGGACTTTGTTGGTGATTATTGAGCGTAGTTTTTCAGCATCATCAGAGGACAATTTGAGTACAATATCGTATACCCCATAAACTCCTTGAACCTCATATTTGACGTTCTCTTCTACAAGAATCTGTTTTACTTCATTAATTATTGATTCATCAGATCCTAGATCAGAATTCAATAGTACATATGCAGTTGGCACATGAAAATTTTCATCAATCAGTATTTAACCTTTCATAATTCAAAATTGATTAATTACTAATACGTTCAATTGATGTGAAACCCCTAGATCTTACACTTACAATTTCTGAATCTATTCCCAGTTTTCCTGGTTCTCCAAAACCAAAATTCATTCGTTGGTCTGACATCAAAAATGATGGATACAATCTTGAATTCTTGTTTCTTAGCTCCCATACTGGAACCCATATTGATGCACCATATCATTTTGTAAAAAATGGTCTTAAAATTAACCAAATTTCAATTGATAGATTGATTGGGGAGGCAATTCTAATTAATGTTCCAAAAACCAAGAATGGCTCTATTACAAAATCTGATATTCTTTCATTTGAAAATAAAAATGGAAAAATCCCTGAACACTCTTCAATATTTTTCAATACAGGATGGCAAAAAAATTTGAAAAAAAATTTCTACTTTACAGAAAATCCCGGATTAGACAAATCTTCAGCAAATTACCTAGTTTCTAAAAATGCCAATCTAGTTGGAATAGATTCTCCAAGTATAGATTTAGGAAAAGATGAATCATTTAGTGTACATCATATTTTATCAAAAAACAATATTTTGATTGTAGAGAATCTAGCAAACTTAGAAAAAATACCATCAAAAAAATTCAATTTTACAATACTTCCCTTGAAACTTAAAGATGCCACAGGTTCACCAGTTAGAGCAGTTGCATCATAGTTTACACACAAAATCTTTCGTAATGCTAAAAATATAGTTAGTATAACTACTGACTATGAGTAAGCCTGGTAACATTTGGAGAAAGGTTCATGGAAAAATTACCAAAAAACCAACTAATTTCTCATGGCTAATAGATGAAAAACTTGCAGGTTCCGGCATGCCTACAAGTTTTGATGAATTTGAATGGATTGTAAATCAAGGTGTAAAATCAATTGTTACAATGACAGAAAATTCCCTTCCTGAAAACTGGGTAGAAAAAATTGACTATCTACATGTACCAACACCTGATTTCACTGCTCCAGATTTGGATAGAATAGATTCAGCAGTAGATTTTATCCATCAACAGATTACAAATGATCTTTCAGTAATGGTTCACTGTGCTGCTGGAATGGGAAGAGCAGGAACAATACTTGCATGTTATTTTGTAAAATATCAAAAATATTCAGCAAAGGATGCAATAAAAAAAATTCGTAATGAAAGACCGGGTTCCATACAATCAGAAGTACAAGAGCTAGCTATCACATATTATGAAAAACATGTAAGAGCCTAAACAAACTCGGAAACTAATTTTCCATCAACAATTTTGATCTTTAGAATTTTGTTTTCTTGAAAAATCATTGTGATTCCTCCATCTGAATCAGGGTCTTCTACTTTTACTAATTCAACCATTTTGATATTATCAAATTTTGCCATTCATATCACCTATTCAGGAATTGATACGGTCTCTATTTTACCGTCAACTGCTTTGATGAAGAGAAATCTGTTATCTTTGAAGATAAATGTAATTCCATCTTCTTTATCAGGTTCTTCGACTTCAAGAATTGGTTGTCCTAGTAGACCATCGTATTTTGCCATATTTTTTCACCAAAAAAGTTCCTTATATCCCTAATTGATTGTAATCTCTATTTCAGAGGAACTGTTCTTTACATTTCCTGGTTCTGTATAGTCATGTTTTTGCCATGAAGCAAATGCTTCGGCACTTATCTTATGTTTACCAGTTCCCAAGTCAGATGCTTTGAATACAAATTTTTCATTAAAGTCAAAGAGTTCCTGTCTGACTTCCTCTTCTGAAAGTCTGATAAATGGCTCAAAATTTTTGGCTACCTGAACCCAAATACGCCTGTCTTTCATAGGATTGACTAGTTTTGGATTTCGTGTCCAGAAAATTGATGCTTTTCTGTAGGTATCAATAGTTCTGCCCAATTCTTTCTTCCTAAATCCTCCTGAAGTCAGTTTAATACCATATTTCATTTTAAATGAAACATCATTGTTGTTGTATGCTTTAGTCCAATTTGCCTCATTGAAAGCATTTCTAAGGTCCCCTTCTAGTGAAAATTGGACATTTATCTCAATATTCTCATCAGATGAGTATTCATCCTTGGATTTTACTAATTCTATTGCTGAAATCTTACTTTCTCCCATTCTAACCGCTCATAATGATTTATATCCGCAATAAGTGCTTTTTCTGAATACATGAATGCCCAAGTAATCAGTTCAGAACCTAAAGAAATCAGCCTTTCTATCACAGAAACTGATATAGGAATTTTATACATTATTCAACATGAGCTTCTAAAGGGATCAAATATCGATTTTGCAGGTGTCATTGTTAAGCATCCTCTTACAAATGAATGCTGGATGAGAATCAATTCTAGTAGTAAACCACTAGGTGAGATCAAAAAAGCCACTGACTCGGCAATAAAAATGGCAGAAGAGTTCAAACAACTGTTTAATTCTAAAATTAAGGTAAATTAGTTTGAAGTTTTGCCCCAAATGTGAGGTCAAATTAAAAAAATCAACCTCCGGTCTTCAATGTTCAAAATGTGGTTATACTGAAGGACAAACTGAAAAGAAAGAAACAAAAAAAATTAATGAAAATGAAGAACCAGACTTTTCACTTCTTGCTTTTGAAGGAAACGAAGGAGAAGACACACATCCAACAATCAAACTAGATTGTGAAAAATGTGGTCATGATGAGGCAGTTTGGTGGATGTTCCAAACACGAAGTGCAGATGAACCTACAACTAGATTTTATCGTTGCCAGAAATGTAAACATACTTGGCGTGATTACACATAACGTTTAACTGGTACTTTAAGTCAAGAAAATTGATTTGACTTTTGGAGCAAAAACAAGTGGTTCAGATGATCTAAAGGCAATAATTTCTGCAATATCAACTCTTGTTGAAGAAGCTACTTTTGTTGCAACTGCTGAAGGAATTACTTTTAGAGGAATGGATCCATCGCATGTTGCATTAATTGATATCTCATGGCCAAACTCTGCATTTGAAAAATATGAATGTGATAGTGATATTAAATTTGGAGTAAGAATAGATGAGTTCTCAAAACTAATCAAAAGAGCAGATAAAAAAGATAGTATTGAAATTAGCATCTCTGAACAAAATATGTTACTTGTTACAGTTGGTAAAAATAAAAAGTACAAAATGCGTTTAATTGAAAGTTCTGCAACAGATACACCTTTACCAAAAATTCCATATGATTCTAAAATTATTTTGTCCTCTTCAAAGTTTGATAAGATATTGGGAGATGTACAAGTGGTATCGGACTATCTAACAATTCAAACAGCTGATTCTAAAGGAGATTTCTCAGGAAAGGGTGATTCTGGCGAAGTTGTAATTGAGCTTGATAAAGATGATGAAGATATTGAAGAAATTTCTTCAAAGGAAGACAGTATTGGAACTTATAGTCTTGAATACCTTAATCCAGTTGTAAAAGCCGTTGGAACCACTGCAGGCTTTATCACATGTGAATTTTCAAGCGCAAAACCACTAAGAATTGAATTCAAAGTGGCAAATATAGGAAGAATTCACTTTTACTTGGCTCCACGCGTGGAAAGTTAAAGCATTTAAAGATTAACTAATTCATGTATTTTGAATTGAGACTTGTTTTAAAATATGGTGGTACTTCTATTTCCACCACCAAAGACATTCAAGCAGTAGCTAAACACATCAATACATTATCAAAACAACATCAAATTGTTATAGTATGTTCTGCAACTAGTGGAACCACTGATGATCTGATTGAAATATCTGAATCAATAAAAAAAGAAAATAAATCAAAAGCAGAACAATTGGCTTCAAAAATTATCAATAGGCATAAACAATTAGCAAAACAAACTATAAAAAAATCTGACATACGAAAAAAACTATTTTCAAAACTTGATGAGGATTTTACAGAACTTTTAGCACTAATTGATGGAATGGTCTTACTTGGAGAAGTAACACCACGTTCGATGGATTATCTAATCTCATTTGGTGAGCGTTTATCAATAAAACTCGTATCACATGCAATTAATGATACAGGTAAAAAATCAATTCCACTTACTGGAAAAGAAGTAGGAATAGTAACTGATTCAAACTTTGGTGAATCAAAACCACTAATTGATACAACTAGATTAAGAGTCTTAAAAACCGTTGATACCTTATTCTCAAAGAAAACAATTCCTGTAGTAGGTGGATTTGCTGGTGCTGATCAACATGGACATGTCACTACATTTGGTAGAGGAGGATCTGATTATTCAGCGACAACTATTGGTTCTTGTATGAAAGCTGATGAAATTTGGTTAATGAGTGATGTAGATGGATTAATGACTGCAGATCCAAAGATAGTAAAAAATGCAAAATTACTAAAAGAAGTATCATATGTAGAGGCAATTGAAATGGCTTTGTTTGGAGCAAAGCAGATACATCCACGAACTTTTGAGCCTCTATTAGCAAAGAAAATACCAATGAAGATTAGAAACTCTTTCAATCTGAATAATGAAGGAACTCTAGTTACGGCATCTCCGTCGACAAGTGCTAAACACACTGTAAAGTGTGTAAGTAGTGTTCAAAATAATGGATTAATTGATATCCGCGGAGGAAGTATGGTGGGAACTCCTGGAACTGCCGCAAAAATATTTGCAACACTAGCAAAAGCTGGAATTAACGTAATGATGATATCACAAAATCCTTCAGAATCAAGTATTACTATAGTAGTAAAGAATGCTGATCTTGATAGAGCAGTAAGTGCACTTGAAATAGAACTTTTGGGAAAGATAATTAAAAAATTAGAAATCACTACAAATGTAGCAATTATTGCGTTAATTGGTTCTGGAATGAGAGGAACAGTTGGAGTAGCATCAAAAGTTTTTGGTGCCATAGAGAAAAACAAAGTTAATGTCTCAATGATAACTCAGGGTTCATCAGAACTAAATCTTGCATTTGTTGTAAAAAATTCTGATACACATTCAGCAGTACGTTCAATTCATAATGCATTTGAACTAGATAAAATAAACTAAGACAAAATCATTTAAGGGAATAACTACATTCAATTTTATTGAAAAAAATTATTCTTGTTTTAACTGTTGTAATTTTAATATCCGGCATTCTCTCATTATCTCTAGTATCTGATCAATTCGTAGATGCAGGTTCTCGAAAAAAAATTCACTTTACTCAAACT
>JBFIEJ010000060.1:0-7453 GCA_041603475.1 Candidatus Nitrosopumilus sp.
AGTTACAGCTTCTGCAACATTTCCAGTACCAGGTTCTCCTTTAGTTCTATTCATAGCTGCACCTTCCTCAATTCGTCGTAATGCTTCAGCTAATGATCTGGCACCATTAACAAATGGTGTTGTAAAATCCCATTTCCAAATATGATGTGATTCATCTGCAGGTGTAAGCACTTCAGATTCGTCAATCATGTCAACGTCAGTTTGTTGTAAAACTAATGCCTCATTAACATGACCAATTCTACATTTTGCCATGACAGGAATTGTAACTGAATCCATAATATCTTCAATAATTCTAATACTTGCAGTTCGTGCAACACCACCTGCTTTTCTAACTTCAGATGGAAGTTTATCTAAAACCATAACAGAGACTGCACCAGCTTCTTCAGCTATTTGGGCCTGCTCTACAGTTGTAACATCCATTACTACACCATTTTTTAACATGTGTGCAAAACCTCGTTTTAGAGTTGATGAACCACGAAGTACATCAATAGAATCTACTTTATCAGAAACTATTCCTTTAGCATCGGTTCGTTCACCAGATAGAGGAAGCATGTTATAATTTTCACTAAAGACTATTTGTACCTATTCACTAATTTTAGATATAATCTGATCTAGTTCAGATTCAACCATGGTAATAATTGGAGGTATAAAATCAGACGTGGCATTTTGTTCAGGCCAATGAATATGATTCACACGTCCGTTAAGAGTGACCTTGACATTTGATTTTTGATAATCAGTTGCATTATCCATAATTAAAAATGACTCTGAAGGAATTGTAATAAAACCAGTCTCCTTAATGAGTGATTTAATTTTGTTAAATGTTGCTTCATCTATTTTGGATTTAATATCGGGTTTAGGATATCCTTTATCTGTTACAGAATATTTTATGTCACCATTATTTTTAATTAATAAAATTTCAGTTTTTTGAGCTCCTACTCTTTCAGTGACTCCATATGAGATCTTTTTTAGTTGATGTTTTGTGTATTCAATTTCAATTTTATCAAAAGAATTTGCAGCAGAAATTGGAATTTCATTTTTTGTTAGTAATGGAACAGAAATTAAAATCGCTACAATTACTGGAATTGCTCCTAATGCTAAGTAAATTGGTTTTACCATGTGATAACAATTAGAAAATGATGATTTATGCAAATAAATCTTGGTTAAAAGTAACTTAAAATTCAAGTCTATTTCATTCTTGTTTGTGGGGTCGTAGCCTAGCCTGGTAGGGCGACAGTGTCTACGAATAGATCACCGCTAAGGGCTCCAGAGGTAAACTAAGCTAAACTGACTCACGGATGATGTAAGTTTGGAGCTGTAGTGACCCGTAGGTCGCCGGTTCGATTCCGGTCGGCCCCACGTTAAAAAATAAATTAATTATTTCTCAAAACATTGAGAGCAGAACCAGCTTTGAACCATTCGATTTGAGATGAATTGTAAGAATGATTTAACAAAAATTCTTCTTTATTTCCATCATTATGGGTAATGATACATTTTACTTGTTTGTGTGGTTCTAGTTTATTTAATTCCAATAAACTGATTTTATCACCCTCAAGAATTTTATCATAATCAGCTGGATTGTTAAATGTTAATGCAAGAATTCCTTGTTTTTTAAGATTAGTTTCATGAATTCTAGCAAGACTCTTTGTAATTACTGCAACACATCCTAAATATCTAGGACTCATTGCAGCATGTTCTCTACTACTACCTTCACCATAATTATTATCACCGATGATTACCCAGTTCATCTGTTTTTCTTTATATTGTCGTGCAATCTGCGAGAATGACTCTAGTTGGTCATTGAGAATATTTTTACCCTTACCAACTTCGTCGTTAAATGCATTGACAGCTCCCAAAAGCATGTTATCACTAAGATTATCCAAGTGTCCACGAAGTGATAGCCATGCTCCTGCAGGTGAAATGTGATCAGTGGTGCATTTTCCTTTAGCCTTCACCATTATAGGAAGATCTTCAAAATCACTTCCATCCCATTTTGAAAAAGGTTCCAATTTTTGAAGTCTTTTACTGTTAGGATCAATTATCACTTCAATATCATCTGAATTTTCAGGAGGTGCAATAAAAATTCCTTCAGGTCTCATAAAACCCTCTTTTGGAACTTCTGGTGCAGGTTTTGGGGGCTCTAGTTTGAATTTTGTTCCATCAGATGCAGTTAACTCATCTTTTAACGGATTAAAAGAAAGTTTACCACCTAATGCTAAAGCAATTATCATTTCAGGGCTTCCAATAAAGTTCAAAGTGTTTCTTCTGCCATCATTACGTCCTGGAAAGTTTCGATTAAAGGTCGTAACAATTGTATTGACTTGATCTTTTTCTAATTCTGGTCTATTCCATTGTCCAATACATGGTCCACATGCATTTGCCAACACTGTTGCACCAATATCTTTTAGAGAATCCATCTGTCCATCTCTCTCTATCGTTCCACGAATTTGTTCTGAACCAGGAGTTACTAAGAGTGGGATTTTGGCTTTGATCCCTTTTGCTTTTGCTTGTTCAGCTAAACTTGCAGCTCTTGACATATCTTCATAAGATGAATTTGTACAACTACCAATCAATGCAACAGAGATAGGATCAACATAATCTTGTGATTCAACATCATCAGCTAATTCAGAAATGGTTCTTGCCAAATCAGGAGTATGAGGTCCAACAATATGAGGTTCTAATGTAGAGAGATTAATTTCAATAACTCTATCAAAGAACTTTTCTGGATTAGATTCAATTTCAGGATCAGCAACTAGAGAATCTTTGTTTTGATTAGCTAATTCAGCAATATCAGTTCTATTTGTATACTTTAGATAAGTCTCCATCCTGTTATCATATGGAAATATAGAACATGTTGCACCAATTTCTGCACCCATATTTGTTATCGTGGCCTTTCCGGTACAACTGATAGATTTTGTTCCAGGTCCAAAGTATTCTACAATTGCATTAGTTCCTCCAGAAACTGTTAATTCTTCTGCAACTTTTAGAATGATATCTTTTGGTGCAGTCCAACCATTTAATTCTCCAGTTAACTTTACACCTATTTTTTTAGGAAACAACAGCTCCCAAGGTAATCCAGCCATGGTTTCAGTCGCATCTAATCCACCAACACCAATAGCTATCATTCCAAGACCACCAGCATTTGGAGTGTGTGAATCAGTACCAATCATTAAACCACCAGGGAAGGCATAGTTTTCTAATACTACTTGATGAATAATTCCTGCACCAGGTTTCCAAAAGCCACAACCATATTTTGCAGCAGCTGATTGTAAAAATTTGAATACTTCACTATTTTCATCTAGAGATACTTTCATGTCTACATCTCCTTGCACTTCAGCTCGAATAAGATGATCACAGTGGACAGTTGTAGGAATTGCAGTTTGTTTCAATCCAGCTTGCATAAACTGAAGCATTACCATTTGTCCAGTTACATCTTGTAAGGCAACTCTGTCGGGTTTAAGAAAAACATAATCTTGTCCACCCTGAAATTTTTTGTCATCAATTTCATGAAAATGACCAGATAAGATTTTCTCAGTTAGTGTCAAGGGCCTTCCAACTACTTTTCTGTATTTTACGATATTTTCTTTTAATTTTTGATAAACATTTGAAACAAGAGTAGATGTGGTGTCAGTTTCCATGGAATGCAGTGATTTTCTCCCGAATTTAATATTTACAATTAAAAATTTTAGAAATTATTTTCACAGGCATGAAAATTCTTAACAATTATAAGCGAAAAGCAGCTTTCTAATACAGTGTTGGGGAGTAGTAGAATCATTATGAGGGATAACCATGGTCAATAAAGGATTCCCAAAGTTTGGCATGTCTCAAGCAGGAGCTTTTGTAGCTGCCCTAAAAAATTATAATTTACCAGATTTTATTTTGGTTTTGATAGCAAAAGAATGCAAATCAGAACTTCTTGAGAGAGGAAGAATTGATGATAGACTACAAAGTATGAATGATGATGCTTTAGAATTATTACACAAGGTTTTTGTGGGTTGTGAAGAAGATAGTGCAGGAAAATATGCACAATATCGATTTTATGCATATGTATCAAGTATGTACCACAAATGTGAAGTTTTAGTAAATGAAACAATTCCAGGTGCAACGGGTAAAAATCATAAAATTCCTGTTGCAGTAAAAAATAATGGGATGTACATTTCAGTTGCATACAACAAAGCAACTGGAAATCCTGTCAACAAAAAAGAAGCTGCTAGATTTTATGAAATGGTAGATGACATTAAGAAAGGAGATCATGGAACAATGTTAACTGATGCAATTTATGGTTCTTCAGTAGGCTTTAGAGGAGATGCATTAGTTGAACTTGAAAATTTGAGTAAATCAAGAACAAATGATCCAGAAAACAAACTAGATTTTAAAACTGCAAATTTTGAAAATAATATTTATTCTGTAACAAAGTGTTAGTTTTTTCATACTACAAATTTAATTGAGAAGTATTCATAGTTAGAAACATTGGTTTGTCATCAGTTCTGTTAAAGTCTTCACCATATTGTTCAAATTCTAATTGTTCATAGAAGTGTTTTGTCCAAATGTCATGAACAACTTGAACGTATTTTTTATTTCCATCTAGACGCAATAACTCATGTAATAATTCATGAGATACAGTAGTACAGTTTTTTTCTGCAAGAAATAATGTGTCATTTGTGTCCTTAGGTTTTTGCCAAAATGCCATTCCAAAATTTTCTGCATGATAACCTTCACAAGTACAATCTGTCCATAGGGGTTTAAAATGAGTCAAATAGAAATGATAAGTATCTTTTCCACGTTGTTCATGATCACGAACTAAAGTATGCGTATCAAGTCTCTGAAGAATACTTCTAGGCTCTGTAATTAACTCATCACATTTAATTTCATAATCTCGACCAAATTTTTCTTTTATCCATTTTTTGTAAAACTGAGCCATTTTTTTGACATATTCAAATTCAAATTTTCGTTTATCGCGATCCTCAGCCCTTATTACAAAAATAAAGTGTAGAATCATTTTAAGAAAAAAGGGTGTTTATGTTTGACCTTCAATACCCATCAGGGTTAGAGTTGAACGAATCTTTTCAATTTTTCTAATTTTCCAAGTAATTGTTTCTCTTAGTTTTTCAACAGTGTCAGATTCGATCTTGGCCAAAATATCATATGCACCAAAAGTTCCATGAACTTCTTTTACACCATCTAGGCCCTTTAGTTGCTGAATAATAGCTTCTTCTGAACCTAGTTCACAGTTTATTAAAACATAAGCTGTTGCCATAAATTAATTAGAAAAATCGACTATATCAATAAACCGATTCTAGTTAGTTTTGAGAAATCTTTAAGATTGCATCCCAAATTGGCTTTGGTACAGGCATTACAGATAGCCTAGAAATTTTAATTAGTTCCCAATCTTTGAATTTTTTCTCTTTTTTCATCTCATCAAGGGTTACAGGATGTTTCAGGGATTTTTTATATTTTACATCCACTACAATAAATCGTTCTATGTCTTCTTTGGGATTGGGATATGGTTTTGAGGTTACTTCCATTATTCCTACAGCTTGTCGTTCATCACCTGTATGATAAAACAAAACAAGATCACCCGGTTTCATTTCCCGCATATGTTTTAGTGCTAAATTATTGTGAACTCCATCCCAGATAGTTTTTTTATCTTTTTTGAGCTGCTCAAAATTATATCCTCTAGGACCACTTGGTTCTTGTTTTGCTAACCAATAGTTTACCATTTCAGATTTCGTTATAATTGAACTAAGTATAATGTTTATTGAAAATTGTAAATGTTCCCCGGTTCTGACTCGCACAAAATCATGGGTACATAGCCATAAGCCTCCTCGCGTTCTGAAACCGGGGTTGCCCATAATGTAGCACGCCTGGGTGAATTAGAAATCATTGGTATCATTACGATCGACATCATCCTAATCCGTCTGCGTGCCTGCTCTTGGGCGATTAATAGTAGATCTACTCCTACTAAAAACCATTGAGGAATATTCATTCATGAAAATCTGTACTAAAATTAAATTTCATAAAAGAGACAAGATTTTATGGAAATCAAAAATGTAGTATTATTTTTCATAGGAATAATAATTTTGATTTTGGGTTCATTTATTGTTATTTTTGATTATCCTCAAATTCAATTCCTTAACAATATAGATTTACAAGATTATGATTTACTTGATGATGAAAGAAAAAGCATTCATCAAAGATTGATAATTGAATTTTATGTTGGGATTGTTATTCTAAGTCTAGGTGTTTTGTTGTTGATTTTCTCAACACTAAACAGATTTAAGAATAGTCTCAGACAATGAAATTTCAAATCCAACTACTGGAACTCGTATTTTATAATTCTCAATAATTTTTGAATTTATTTCACCAATTACACCTACTGATTTATTATTTACAAGAACTGAGGCACAATGTCCTTCTTGAAAAGTTGGATTAGCACTCGTTTTAGTTTTAATCTCTAATGCAAATCCAGTTTTTAAAGCGGATTGAAGAACTGATTTTATTTCAGTAAAATTAGCATCTGGATGTGCACTAATACATGATAAATTGGTTTTTTCAGAAATTGGATTATCAAGAGTAAATACAGTTCCAGTTTCAAATAATTTTTGTGGGTATGGTTCATGAATGTTTTTTGAGAGATTTTCTAAGAGTCCAGGAAGTATTGAATCACGTAAAATTGTATGCTCTTGACTTTTAGAATCTTGTACAGAAATAATTTTTGCGGCATTCCTATTAGCCATTTCATATAATACTCGTTTACTAGTTAAGCTTGAATTCAATGCTTCAAGATAACCAAGACCTATCATTATCTGAGTCATAGATTTTATCTGTTGAGAAATAGGATTTGTTTGACCAATAGTTTGAGATGGAGATAACGTAGGTTCAAGATTTTGAATTCCATATCCTAATGCAACTTCCTCCACTAAATCCATTGGACCAAAAATATCAAATCTATATGCAGGGATTGTACAAATTACATCTTTGCCTTTAGCATATGCTTCTAATCTAGATTTTTTTAATGATGAAATAATTTTTGGAATATTCAGATTCAATCCTAAAATTTGATTAATTAGTGAAGAAGATACAATGATTTTCCTTTGTTCTAATTTTGGCGTTGAATTTTTTGCGCCAGAAATATTTACTGATTCCAAAGCAAAACCTGCACTTTGTAAAATTGTTGCAACTACTGAAAGCATATCTTCAGCATCTGCTTTGTTAATTCCAGTTACCTCAACAAAAAGATTTTTTGTTATAGGTGTAACTGTGGTAATTGCAGCGTTGATTATAGGAGGAAATGACACAGTTTTTTGATTTGAATCTAGAATTATTGGGATTTGGGATGAATTTCCAAGAATGTACCCATAATCTTTTCCTACATCGGTATTCTCAAGAATTTCATCAATTGAGAGTTCTTTGTCAGATGCTAATGGGGTGAATTTATGATTTCTATTTTCTGTAG
>JBFIEJ010000061.1:0-6986 GCA_041603475.1 Candidatus Nitrosopumilus sp.
AATACCCATATCCAATAACTTTTTTAGTATGGCAGGATGTGACTGTCCAACAGCCTTTTCTATTTTTTTGAGACTACCTCCTCGTGTCGCTTCATTAACAAATATTAGTTTTGATAAAAAGTCTAAAGCTTTTTTAGCCTTAAGTTTGTCCCGCAAACTTTCTTTTTCATATACTTTTATGAAATTATAGTACAATTCTAGATAATTTTCTAGTTCTGCAATTTCATCCGATGACATGCTTATAATACTACTATTTCAAATTATTTTATATTGTATTCGTATAAAATTATTTGATTTTATTATTTTAATCTAAGTATGTCACTCTTGTCATACCTTTTTTCCTTTTTGCTGGTGCTTTTGTGTTTTTATTTCCTTTTTTATTTTTCTTTCCACCGGTGAGTAGCTGTGGTTGTTGTCCCTGCAAAGCAGGTGATCCTAACCCGGGAGTGGAAAACCATGTACCAAGAAAATTTATGAGCGGGTAACGCGATTCTCCTTGTACCTGTATATCCTGGGGGGCGACATTCTCACCAAATTGAGCTGGATCTGGCACAGTTAAAACCGATGGATCAATATTACCATTCCTTATCGCATTCGCGATACTCTTAACCTCATCGGGATCTATAACTTCGTTAAATGTCACATCAGCCGCAAGTTTATTTAACTTATTGAAATTTTTAGGTGATAAAGATTTTATCATTTTTATAATATTTGCTGTTTCTTTTGATGGTGTTTTACCCAATTCTTTTATTACTTCTTTTTGTATTGCGATTGCTTTTTGGTGCTTTGCTTCATCCGATAGTGGTGCATTTTTTTCTTTAGACACTACTTCTGCAAGTGCTTCCCGTGCCAAATTCCGTTCTTCTGTTCGCGTGTTCGCCCGTTGTTCTTCTGTTTTTGCTGCTTTTGCTACTGCCTTTAGTGCTTCTTCATATCCTTCAAGTTTTGTATCTCTATTTTTTTCTGCAGCTGTTACTTGTTTTTGTAATGCTTCTACTTCTTTTGATCTTGCTTCCGCCGTTGCTTCTGCTGCTGCTACTTGTTCTTGTAATTGCTGTTGTGCTGCTACTTGTTCCCGTGTCTTTGCTTCTGCTGCTGCTACTTGTTCCTGTGCCGTTGCTTTTGCGGCGGTTACTTGTTTCTGTGCCGTTGCTTGTATTGCTTCTACTTGTTCCCGTAATTGCCGTTGTTGTTCCTGTACCGTTGCTTTTGCTGCGGTTACTTGTTCTCGTGTCTTTGCTTGTATTGCTTCTACTTGTTCCTGTGCCGTTGCTTGTGCTGCTGCTACTTGTTCCCGTGTCTTTGCTTCTGCTGCTGCTACTTGTTCCTGTGCCGTTGCTTTTGCCACATTCCGTTCTGTTTTTGTAGCTGTTAGCTGCTCCTGTATCGTTGCTTGTGTTGCTTCTGCTGTTGCTTGTGTTGCTTGTGATGCTGTTAGTTGTTCTTGTAATTGCTGTTGTGCCACTGCTTGTGATGCTTTTGCTGCATTCCGTTCTACTTCTGCAGCTATTAGTTGATCTTGCAATTGCTGTTGTTGTTCTTGTGCCGCTGCTTTTGCTGCATTTCGTTCTGCTTCTGTTGTTCTCACTTGTTGTTCTGCCGTTGCTTCTGCTTCTTTTACTCTTATATCTCTATTTTTTTCTGCCGCTACTCGTGCTGCTGTTACTTGTTCTTGTACCGCTGTTTGTGCTGCTGTTACTTGTTCTTCTGCCGTTGCGTGTGCTGCTTCTGCTATTGCTTCTGCTTCTTTTACTCTTGTATCTCTATTTTTTTCTGCCACTACTCGTGCTGCTTCTGCTGTTGCCTGTGCTGTTTCGGCAACTGCTTGTGCTATCTGCGATGCTGTTAGTTGTTCTTTTGCTTCTTTTACTCTTATATCTCTATTTTTTTCTGCCGCTACTCGTGCTGCTGTTACTTGTTCTTGTACCGCTGTTACTTGTTCTTCTGCCATTGCTTTTGCTGCTTCTGCTATTGCTTCTGCTTCTTTTACTCTTGTATCTCTATTTTTTTCTGCCGCTGCTACTCTTGCATCTCTATTTTGTTTTACTGCTTCTACTGTTGCTACTTGTTCCTGTAATTGTCGTTGTTGTTCCTGTGCTGCTTCTACATTTTCTTTTGCTGTTGCTTGTGATGCTGTTAGTTGTTCTGCTACTCGTACTGCTTCTGCCTCCGCTACTTGTTCCTGTGCCGTTGCTTGTGCTGCTTCTGCTTCTGCTTTTACTTTTGCAAGTGCTACTTCTGCGTCTGCTTCTGCTTTTACTTTTGCAAGTGCAACTTCTGCGTCTGCTTCTGCTTTTACTTTTGCAAGTGCTACTTCTGCGTCTGCTTTTACTTTTGCAAATGCTACTTCTGCATCTGCTTCCACTTTTGCAAGTGCTACTTTTGTATCTGCTTCTACTTTTGCTGCATTCCGTTCTGCTTCTGCTTCTACCTGTTTTGCTTTCGCTTCTGCAAGTGCTACTTTTGTATCTGATTCTACTTTTGCAAGTGCTACTGCTGTGTTTGATTCTACTTTTGCAAGTGCTACTGTTGTTGCTTCTTCCTGTAATTGCGGTTGCTGTGATGCTAATACTCCTTGTACTGCTGCTTCTGCGTCTGCTAGTGTTGTTCGTAATTTTTCTAATTCTGTCGCGTTTATATCTTTATTTTTTTCTACTACTATTAGTGCCGCTTTTGCAGCTTCCAATTCTGCGGTCAGTCGATCTCGTTCTGGTTGTGTTATTTTTATCCCCGCCTTTGTACTTGCTATTATAATCGCAAGTAGTGCCCATAGTGCTGTCGATGCTTTCAGTGCCGTTATAACTGCTGCATCTGTTGCTACTTTTGCTTCTGCTGCCACTTTTGCTTCTGCTGCCATTTTTGCTTCTGCTGCTTTTGCTTCTGCTGCTTTTGCTTCTGCTGCTTTTGCTTCTGCTGCTGCTTTTGCTTTTCCTGTTCCTGTTCTGATTGGTGCAACACCTCGTGTCACCTTTTTATATTTTCCTTCTGGTTCAGGAGTATTACCTTTGCTAACACCCATATCTAATAACTCTTTTAGTATGACAGGGTGTGACTGTCCAATTGACTTAACTGTTTTTTCAAGAGTACCCCCTCCTTGTGTTGCTTCTTTAACAAATATTAATTTTGATAAAAAGTCTAAAGCTTTTTTAGCCTTAAGACTGTCCCTCAAACTTTCTTTTTCATATACTTTTATGAAATTATAGTACAACTCTAGATAATTTTCTAGTTCTGCAATCACATCTGATGACATACTTATAATACTATGATTTCAAATTATTTTATATTGTATTCGTATAAAATTATTTGATTTTATTATTTTATCATTTTGAGTATTTATTTTGGACAATCCTTGTCATCAAGTGGGCCTGTTATTGAATTTATTAGGACCGCATCTTTGAAATTTGTAACACCAACCAAAAAAAGAACAAATACAAAAAAAACTCAAAAGCAACAAAAGAAACAAAATCATAGTATAATTCTAGATAATTTTCTAGTTCTGCAATTTCATCCGATGACATGCTTATAATACTACTATTTCAAATTATTTTATATTGTATTCGTATAAAATTATTTAATGTTTTTGTTTTATTATTTTTTGTGAGTATTTATGGGGATGTTTTTGGACACTCGATTGGACCGGTTATTGAATTTATTGGTTCTGTCCAGAAAGATTCTGTTACGTTTAATTTGTATTCGTCTGTTGACCAAATGGAAGGGTCAGATAATTTAGAACCAGATTCTTTACTGTTGTAATTAATTATAGTGGGGTTGCCTTCGCCATCATTACCACCAAACCCTTTTATTATTATGGTTATTCCCGCACTAGCCTCAAGGGGCTTATATGTATAACACTTATCTATCTCAAGGATTATTGGGTCTGACTCATCACTTTTTGTGAGAGTAACTTTATCTTTGCCACTATCCTTATATTCGAGAGTTGGTAATTTTTTTTCTGGTTCTGGTTTTGGTTTTGGTTTTGGTTTTGGTTTTGATTTTGGTCGTGCAGTGTTTTTATACTTGAGAAAATCGTTAAATAGCACCTTATCTTTTGCAGTATTTATTGTATCCACGAGTTTCTTGTATTCATTAGCTCCTTTAACACGATCATGTATTATTGTCTTACTTTCATCACCAACTCGTTTAATTTCAAATAACCCATCGGTCTGTTCGACTATGCTTATGTAATATGCTCTATAATTTGGGTTGTTAATAAAACTCTGCGTTTTAGGTTGCACATCTATTATTATTTTCTTATCCGTTTTATCCTGATATTTCTCAAGAAATCTAGCATATGATTCTTTAGGCACGCGTTTATTTATCCCAACAATAAAAAGTTTATATTCTTCTTCACCTTTATCTGGTTCTGTTCCAGGTGTAAATTTATAATCATATATAATCCCATATGCGACCATTGGTATTTTTCGTGTATCATACATCTCGTTAAACATTTTTTGAATTTTTTGTTCCGAGTCTTTAAAAATGTCAATATAATTAAGCATAATTATGAGTATTATATTAAAATACATTTGTGCAAAATCTTTGTTATCCATAGAGTCCCTGTAACTGTTTATGACAATGTTACTTGTATCAGTTGCTGTCTTTTCGCCAAATATTTCAATTATCATTGACTCTCCCAGTGCGAGATATTTCCCCATGTCTTCGACACCTGCAAAGCGCTTTTTAAACTCATCCTCTTCAAAGACCTTTTTAATTTCTTGTTTACCCTTATCGATTGCACTCTTAATCTTATTCGCAGTTTCTCCCTTCAACGCCGGATCCTCTCGTATTTTTTTTTCAAAAAATTCCATCATTTTATCATTAATTTTTTTTATCTCTGTTTCACCAACAGTACCTTTATTAGTAATCAAAACATCAAGCAAATCAAGTCGCGGTATTTCATAATCATTGTATCGCTTTATTGCTTTTTCTTTTGTTTCAGTCTCTTCAAAATAGTCTGCATACTTTTTTAGTATTGTGTCAGCATAATTTACAAACCCGGTTATATTTGCATTAGTTTGATTCTCTAAGTTATCTTTGTATTGAAGATACAACATGTTCAAGCCGATAACTGTTAATTGAAGATTAAAGAGCTCTTTTTTCGAAAATTTTCTCCCCGTTCTTACGTTCGAGGATATGTTCGATAATAACTTCCCATGTGCAGCCGCTGATGCTGCTACTGATGCAGCTGTAGCGACTTGTCCTGGTGTTAATATAGGCGGTAGTGGCAGTGGTGGCGGTACTGGTGGTGGTGGTGGTAATGCTGACATATATATAACCCATAATAAATTTATTTTTCCTTTAATACCAACTTTATTCTCTTTGGTTAATTCTACATAATCGTTTCCCAGGATAAATTAAATTAACAAAAAAATGTGTAATAGTGGTAAAATAATCGTTACTAATTATTATTCTATAATATTGTAATTCCTGATTATTGGTAAAAGAAATTACTATGGGGGGGTTTTGGGTACATATACGGAAAAATCAATCAGAGTTGCATTGACTTGTTCTTTATACTCGTTGATCCATTTACGAACTTTAGATTCTTCTGTGATGTGATCAGGTGCTATCTTGCGAAGTTTTGATATATTATTACCAGCCTCATCTATTCGTAAGAGGTCTGTTGAAATCACTGTGGCTTTTTTAAAACCATCGTTCATACTACCACTTGTTGTAGCACCATCGATTATCTTATCCACTGTGTTAGCTATAAACATCGTTCCTGAATTTCCAGCACCGGGTGATGCATTATGTGTGTCAATAAAATAATATGTTCCATTATTATATGCAAATGCCATTCCTATTGAACCATATACAAATTGTAAAATATATATTGGTATGTCATATGCCTTCAATATATCAAGGATTGTTTTAAATTTTGTTTTAAATTTGTTAGCGTTAGTCATATTTTGTATCTGTGTAACAGTTCCGTCAAAAACATCCCCTAACATGCTCTGGTTCTCCCAAATCTTATAATTATTTTTAACATAAGATACATTTGGTAAATTTTCATTTAAATTAACGCCCTGTGGTGTAATGTTTAAGCTTTCATATATACCATTAATAGTATCAGGACCATCCGTGACAACTATCTTATCGTGCAATATATTTGGTGAAATATTCATTCCACGTAAAATAGCATGTGCTATGTAAAAACTGCCAAGTACACATATACTTGTGGATGTTTGATGTTTAAAATGCACTGTCTTTTCTGTTTTTCCTTCGGGAAGTGTTATATCTAAAATTTTTCCTTCCTCTGTCTTTTTTAATTTCATAATATCAATATAAACTGGAAAGTGGTCACTCGCGTCTGATTCAACTACTACATTTTCTTTATTAGTTACTTCAAATTTTTCCAAAAATTCATTAGACGTAAATATCAGGTCTACTGTATCACCCTTTGGAGTTTGATTAAATGATGTGGGAATTGTTGGTTTGTTTTGCAGAGTATACTCTGCAAAATATTGATCATATTTTTTTTTGTGATTTTGATAATCATTATTAAAATCACCCATAACAATCTGATTGGGATTACTTTTTTTGTACTTATTAAGAATAGTTTTTAGATTATTGAGTTCGTTTTTAAAAGCACTGGAGTCATTAAAAATCAAATGTACCAGAAATACATCAACTGGTATATCATGTATATCAACTCGTGTTATTAAAACCCCCCTATCTTCATGTTTATCATCTAAAACATACCCTGCACTTCCTGTTAATCCTTTTCCATACATTGCTTTCCCCATAAATGTTTTTTTATCAGTATGCTCAAAATCATTCGAGATAACGTAATTATTTAATTTAAAGTCACTTTTAATTTGGCCTGTAACAAACTCTGAACTAACTTCTATCTCGCCAGTTGTGGTATGTGATGTTGCCTTTTCTTTTGATTCCGGGTATAACACATACTCTACAAATGCTAGAAAATCTGGGTCTGGAAGTTCATTCTTAATAAATGTAAAAGCATTCTGTGGGTTGTTGCGCAA
>JBFIEJ010000062.1:0-6905 GCA_041603475.1 Candidatus Nitrosopumilus sp.
CTGTTAACAATTAATGCAGGAGACTACATCTTCTACACTGACTGGGCTTGGACTTCGTTCACGGTATTCTCAATATCGCAAACGTTGATGCTTATTGTAGGTGCAACATATTACCTAACATTTACAGGTGTTCCAGGCACAGCGACGTACTACGCTCTGATTATGACAGTATACACATGGGTAGCAAAAGGTGCATGGTTTGCACTCGGATATCCATATGACTTCATTGTAACTCCAGTTTGGTTGCCATCAGCAATGCTGTTGGACTTAGTTTACTGGGCAACAAAGAAGAACAAGCACTCCTTGATACTGTTCGGCGGCGTACTGGTAGGAATGTCTTTACCATTGTTTAACATGGTAAACCTGATAACAGTAGCAGACCCACTTGAAACGGCATTCAAATATCCAAGACCAACATTGCCACCATACATGACACCGATAGAACCCCAAGTTGGAAAGTTCTATAACAGCCCAGTGGCTCTAGGTGCAGGTGCAGGTGCAGTATTGGGATGTACGTTTGCAGCATTAGGTTGTAAACTAAACACTTGGACATACAGATGGATGGCCGCTTGGTCAAAGTGGGACTAAAAACCCAACCTTTTCCTTTTCATTTTATTATTTTCACGTAGAGTTTTCTCTACAAAAATTATTTTTATAATTTTAGAAATAAATTGAAAAATTACCAGATATGCAAAATTTGTATTTAACTTATCTCATAACTAGGAAAAAGTTAGTTCAAGATCAATTAATTTTATCTAAACTAGTGATAATGAATTTTACAATATTGATTATTGAAACAGCAGTACAGTCAAATCTCCACTATTCCAAAACCCTTTGTAAAATGGGCTGGTGGAAAGCGACAATTAATTCCAATCTTAAATGATAATTTGCCAAAATCCTTTGGAACATATTATGAGCCATTTCTAGGAGGTGGGGCATTATTATTCCATATTCTAACTGAAAGAAATGGGAAAAAATGCAGCATCTCTGATTTGAACTCTGATTTGGTTTTGGCTTATACTACAATTCGCAATAGAATTGATGAACTAATTTCATCACTAAAGTGTCATGAAAGAAATTATCAAAAAGATTCAAAATCCTACTTTTACTCAGTTAGGGAAAGCACACCTAGAAGCGAAATTGAAAAAACATCTCGATTAATTTTTCTCAATAGAACTTGCTTTAATGGTCTATACCGAGTAAATAGCAAAGGGAAATTTAATGTCCCTCTAGGAAAATATACAAATCCAAATATTGTCAATGAGCAAAACCTTCGTTCTGTAAGTGATATTTTACGTTCAAGTAATGTTTCAATAAAATGCCGTGATTTTGAATCAGTTCTAAGAGATGCAAAAAAAGGTGATCTTGTATACTTTGATCCCCCATATCAGCCAGTTAGCAGTACTGCCAATTTTACTAGCTATACAAACAAAGATTTCACATCTGATGATTTGTGTAGATTGGCAGAACTTTGTATGAAATTAGATTCAAAGGGGTGCAAAGTACTTTTGTCAAATTCTGACTCTAAGGAAGTCTCAGATATGTTCTCATCAAAGCCTTGGAAGGTATCTAAGATTCAAGCAAATCGCTCAATTAATTCCGACTCTAAAAAGAGAACTGGACACTTTGAATTGTTGATTAAAAATTATTGAAAGCTTCGAACGGGATCTGAACCCGCGACCTTTACATTACCAATGTAACGCTCTACCAGGCTGAGCTATCGAAGCACAAATTTTCCCTGTAGAAAATCCTTATAATTCTTGATTCTAAGCGATATTCCTCTAAACTGTTAAATTTCACACAGATTTCTACCCTTTTGGAGGAGTAATCAAGCCTGGCCAAAGTAAGCACATTGTGCTTTTGGACATGCAGGACTTAAGATCAAATAATGGGTGATCCTGTCTCTCAGGAGTTCGTGGGTTCAAATCCCACCTCCTCCATCTTTATTTTGGATGACGGATTCCTCTAGCGTTTAGAACTTCGTAGACCTCTGGTATTGACCAGACAAATCCAACATGAACACAATCTTTCTCTTCACAGAGCTGACAGTATAGTTCTCCTTTTTGAAGAGCAACCTCTGCAATTCTATTTTTGATATTGTCTTTTAGTATTATTCTATCATCATCGACTGAAATCTTTTCAATCTTTGGAGCATATCTTGCAAAAGTTTTGTCCTTTTGCATCATCTCCTCTAACATGTAAGTTACATAGCCTGAAAAACTATTGACGCCTTTCATTGCAAGGTCGTCTTTGCTCTTTTGATAAACCTCATTGAATTTATCATAGACTGTTTCTGAAACTGTGATTGATTTGAATCCTGCTTTTGGCAATTTACTTTTCTCTTACCGTACTTTAAGGTACTCTTCTATATAAAATTTTATTTTACAGGTACTGTTACCTTTATTGGAGAATTGTATAGGCTACAAAAATATTGAAAAATCAGTCTTTATACAATACCTAGTTCCAAAATCACTAATGGGTAAAGGATACTCAACTGAAGAAATACGTCAAAAACTAATTTCAACATTAGAGGATTCTGAAACTGGAATGTCTGGAGTTGAGATATCTGATAAGATTGGTATTAACAGAATTACCATGTCAAAGTATCTCAAAGTTTTTGCAGCTGAAGGAATGTTGAGACAAAAAAATATTGGAAATGTTACATTGTGGTTTTTAGAACCCGGTCAAGAGTCCTTTGATTTTCCAGATGATTACTTCAAAGTTGCTCCCCAATATCTTGATTATTTAGTGAAAGGAACAGAGGATCAAGTTTACTCTCTGATTAAAAATTGCCTTTATTCAGGAGCTACTGTTAATCGATTAATTCTGGAAGTGATTTTGCCTGCAATTGATTCAGTCACATTACTGTTCAATGATGGAAAAATTGGAACGGCAGAACAAAATTTACTTAGAACAACAATCTCAAAGTCTGTTCAAATCTTTAATCAACTTCAGATTGTATCTGATACAAAAAAGAATGTGGTGCTAATCTCTGCTGATCATCACAGTAGTTTAATTTCAGAAGCAGTCTCTTCTGCATATCATTCTGAAGGATGGAAGGTGTCTCATTTGGGTGATATGTCATCAGCCATCAATGTTTTGTTTGATCTGGATTTTCAAAAATTATTGGGAAAAATTTGGAAGCAAAAACCTGGAGTTTTAATTGTAGTTGTTTTCTCAGAAACCGATGAAGGTCTCAACTTTTTTGCAGATTCTATTAATCCCATAAAATCAAAATCTGGAAAAAGAATGAAACTTGCACTTTGTGGTAAAGTGTCAAAAAAAACAAAGATTGAATCTGACTTGGTATCTGAAAAAATTGAAGATATTTTACAATGGTCTGAAACCGTATTTAGGAATCAAAAATAAAATGGGCCCGATGTGATTCGAACACATGACCTTTCGATTATCAGTCGAACGCTCCAGCCAAGCTGAGCTACGAGCCCACGAACAAACTCTTGGCAGGACTCATTTAAGTTTAATTTTCTTTCCACTTTATTGAGCAGCCAATTGATGGGTCAAAATAATTTTCAATTTTTTCACCAGATAATAATTTCTGAATGTTGTTAATCATTGTCTTTTCAGTGACTTTATCGTCAGGTTTCATGGCATTGTCAATCTTACCATGAAAAACCAACTTTTTTTGGCTGTTAAACAAAAATGGATCTGGAGTGCACATTGCCCCATATTTTTTGGCAACCTCTTGAGTTTCATCTACTAAATAATCAAAACCAAATCCCTTCTCCTTTGCAGTCTTTTTCATAGCTTCAAAACTGTCTTCGGGATAATCCGTTGAATCATTACTGTTAATTCCTACTATGGCAATATCTTTTCCGTATTTATCATACAACTCATTTAGAGAATCTACTTTTGCCTTGACATATGGACAATGATTACACATGAAAATTACCAAAATTCCTTTGTAATTACTATAGTCGTCAAGTGAATGCTTTTTGTCATCTATTCCCAATAATTCAAAATTAGGTGCAATATCTCCCTCTTTCAACTTGATTTGAGATTCTAAAAGTACCATGATGAAAAATTCATGTTTTCAAATAAAATCCTTGCCAAGAAGACAACAATTAAAATCCACAGATTAATCCCTCTTCATGTGGGCCGGTAGTATAGCCTGGTAGTATACCCGCCTTGCACGCGGGGGGTCACGGATTCAAATTCCGTCCGGTCCACTTTTAGTACTCCCGATCAGTGATGAATTTCAGACTGCTGGATGGATTTAAATAGGATAAGTTTTGGTTTTCTTTTATGGCAAGCGCAGTAGATGGATGGCCCGTATGGATTCCACTCATTGTTGGTTTAGCTCCCGGTTTGATATACTGGTTAGCAATTACAGCAAAGAGAAAATAAATTTACATTTATTTTTAATCTCTTTTTATTATCTCTAGATTCTAGTGTTAACTGGGTGAAACGTTGTTACCTTACTTGTTCACTATATGATATGCTATACGAAATTAATCCCTTTTTTAAAAGAAATTCACATGCAGAAATCTATTCTTATTGCATTTTTGATTTTATTTTTAATTCCAATTACTCAAGGATTCTCTCAAGAATATTATGACAATCCACCAACACTATCTGTATCTCTGGGTAATGAAACACCATTTGTTTATCAGGATTCTGAAGGTCATACTGTTGTAGTTGGAATGGTTGAGAACAAAGATACTCTTACCTCAGTAACTAATGTGAGAATTCAAGTAAATTTTTACAATGATTTGGATCCTGAGCCAATTGAAGTTGTTCAAGGGGGCTCAGTTCTAGAAGTAATCCCACCTAACGGGCAATCACCTTATTCAATAAGATCCTCAAACCCAAACTCACAGATTACACAAGCATCAGTAACCCTATTGGGATTTGATTCTTCAGAAGATAAACAAAAAGGATTTTCTGTTTATTCAACTGAAGCATTTTTTGATTCTAAATTTAGATTTTCAGGAATTCTTCAAAATGGTGGTGCTCCAAATTCCAATACAACTGCCTATTTGGCATTCTATGATGGATTTGACCCACCACGATTTTTGAGTGTATCATCCATTGAACTTGGAAATGTATCTCCTAATACTGAGGTAACAATTGAACTTGATGATAATATCGATCCTAGAGCTGTAGGATTCTTCTTGTTTGCAGAATCTAATATTTTTTATTCTGACTTTGTAGATGTCAAAATCCCTCCACCTCAATCCCTTACAAAATTAGTAAAGATTTCAAATGTTTCTGTTAAAGATACAATGGGAAACAAACTTTCAGAAATCAAACTTGGTTCGACTGTAAATATAGAAAGTGAAACATGGGTACAATTTTCCTTGAAGAATAACTCTAATGAAACCCCTTACACATATTATGTACAAATACAAGAATCTGGTCCGTCTCCAACAGTTGAATTTATTGGAAAATATGATGGCCGATTTATTGGAACTGGACTTCAATCACAAACAATTGATTGGATACCCGAAAAACCAGGATTGTATTTTATTGAGACATTCGTTTGGGATAGAAACAATATTCCTCTTGCTGAACAGGGTCCGTTTGTTCTAATTATTGTAAAATAATCCACTTGGAAAAATCTTTAATTCTTTTTGTGATACATTTTTACGATATGAAAAAACAATTTTGTGGCTACTGTCCTAAGAATTCATGTCTAATGGATTGTATAATTTGTAATCCTAAAAAAAATAATGATGATCATTGTAATTGTTAAGTTTATTTTCAAAGAATTTCATACATTACCATGTCCAAATTCTCTCTTATTGCAATGGGTGGCACTTTTGATATAATTCATAGAGGTCATCTTACTTTACTTTCAAGTGCTTTTGAAATTTCTGATAAAACAATAATTGGATTAACTAGTGATGAACTTGCAAAGAAAAAAGGCAAAGTTCCATTTAATAATTATCAAACTAGATTCGAAAATCTATCTTCTATAATTTCCAAAGAATTTCCAAAGGCCTCTTTTCAAATTAGTAAACTGGATAATGATTTTGGTCCTGCTGTTTTGGAAAAAGGAGTTGAAGCTCTAGTTGTAAGTGATGAAACTAGTAATCAAGGAAAAATATTAAACGACTTAAGAGAAGAAAAAAATTTGCCTCCTGTACAAATTATTACAGTACCTATGTTTTTAGCAAAGGATGGAACTAGAATTTCTACTACCAGGATCAAAAATTCAGAAATTGATACTGAGGGAAACTTGTTATCAATTGACAAATAGCTTTCAGATCTTTGAGCAAGTCGACTAAAACAATATTTTTTGATTTAACCTCATGGCAATCATTAATCATATGATGAAGATTATTGATAATGACGTATCTGATCTAAAAAAGGGACTACATCCACAAAATCTCTCTTACTGGTATAAGAAAATAATTAAAGAAACAATTGAGATGGCTCCGCCATGGCTTCAGGACAAAATCAAAGTTCATCAGGATCCAATTTTACCAATGAAATTTAATCTGGATATTTCAAAACGAGCAGTTAGATATTTTATGATTGTAGTGGATAATAATTTAGATGAAATGCCATATTCTACAAAGCTCTATTTCCTAAAGGTACAAGAGGTAATGGCAACTGAAATGGATAAATCCCTAGTTTAGTGTATTTTTTTATTTTAGGCATAAACTAAAGCTCAAAGTATCTATAACCAATCAATCACTTGTTCTCTATAATATGGAACTTTACAAATCAAAGTATTCAGATAAAAAAAGCTCTAGAAAGAGCTCTAAACGTGATGATAACCCATCACGTTCATTTAGAAATTCTAGAAATGATAGAGATTCACAATATTCAAGAAACGATAGAGGTTCCAGATTTTCCAGAGATGATAGGAGAGAATCTACAACAGTAACCTGTGCTGACTGTGGAACTGAATGCCAAGTTCCATTTGTGCCAAGAACTGA
>JBFIEJ010000063.1:0-6730 GCA_041603475.1 Candidatus Nitrosopumilus sp.
AAGAACAAGGATTTGAGTATAATGATATCAACAGACTAGATGAATTAATTTTAGAAAAACTAGAATCAAAAAGAGTTCAGAGTACTGAAAATGGTGCCAAGACTGCAGCAGAGATAATTTGTAAAATAAAATCAAATGCTTAATAGATGGCCACAGTGTTTTGATAAAATACTATGACCAAGTTAGTAGTAGCCAAATTTGGAGGTAGCGCAATAGGTCCTGATGGAATAGCCATTCCAGAGATAATTAAAAGAATCAATGACTTGAGAAAAGACTCCAAAGTAATTGCAGTGTTTTCAGCTCCTTTAACCATGCATGATGGAAAAAAACGCTCACTAACGGATGTAATTTTGGAGCAGGGAAGAAATGCAGAAAGTGGAAAAACATTTTCACTGGATATTGTAAAATTAACGTATCAAAAAATTCTAGAGCAGGTAAATTCTGAGAATAAAGAGAAATGCATCTCTACAATTGATTCACACTTGGAAAAGGCTCAAAAGGCACTTGATGAGGCATCATCAAGCAAAGAGTTTGCAGATGAAATACGATCAAGGGCACTAGCATTCTCAGGAGAAGTGTTAATGTCTCATGTAATGAATTACATTCTTAGGAGTAATGGAATACAGGCAGATTCTGTAAACTTTGATGATTGGCCAATAATTACTGATAACAATATTGAATCTACAAATTTTCAAGCCTCAGAATCCAAAGAAAGGATGCAAAAAACTGTAAAACTTGTAGAAAAAAACCAAGTAGTAACAATTGGTGGTTTTATTGGTAAAACAGTAGATAATGTAACTACCACATATGAGCGAGGTGGATCTGATAGAACTGCAGCTGATCTTGGAATATTATTTCATAAAATCTATGAAACCAGAATTGATTTTGAAAAAGATAGTTCTGTAGTATCAGCTGATCCCAAAATTATTGATTCAGGATTAAGAGAAGTGGAACAATTATCATATAATGAAGCAAGATTAGCTGGAATGTTTGGAATGAAAATTTTAGATCCTATAGCAATAAAGGAGATCGTAGAGAATGGTGTTGACATGCCAATAACTGTCACAAACATGAAAAATCCAGGAAAAATTACAATCATTAAAAGAACATTAGATGACCAAAAGGGACATCCAATTAAGATCGTTACTGGGAAAAAGAATTGTGCAATTTTTAGAATTGAGACTAGTTGCATACAAAAACTATTGACATCACTT
Organism: Candidatus Nitrosopumilus sp.; assembly: GCA_041603475.1. Lineage (GTDB taxonomy): Archaea > Thermoproteota > Nitrososphaeria > Nitrososphaerales > Nitrosopumilaceae > Nitrosopumilus. Next base: position 1,215 of record JBFIEJ010000063.1, read on the forward strand.
GAAAAAGACAAACGATACAGTGAATTTGTTATATTATCTCCATTTACAAAAGACGGTATAGAGTTCTCCAGGATTTTGTTCCTTGATGGAGATTATGTAAGGAGAAATGAAAAATATCTACTTGGTTTTGATTCTCTAGCTACGATCACCTACAACAGAGGAGTCATTACACTAATTGGAGATGAAATGTGGAGGGTTCAACAAGTCGCATCAAGAACTAGTGCAAAGATTGGTCAATCTGGATTAAACATACTAAACATGGATGCACAAGAAGAGACTTCACGAATTATAATTGTAGTTGAAGATGCAGATGATAACATCAAAAAAGCAATCAAAGCAGTACACCAAGAAATAGAAAATATTAATTTTATTTAGAGTAAGTGTGGCGTTACCGGTTTTCACCAGTACCTACCACTAAGGGTTTGTTCTTGGACCTTTATCTAGATTTAGTCCGGCGTTACCCAAAACACGCGATACTATAAGTTAGATTTTCTAGTATTTAGACCTGATCTATATAGATCTCTTCACATACGCTCAGCTGCGTACCACAAAATGATTCCAATTCCAAGTAGTGCATACCACTTGAAATTTTTCTTATTCAAGAAAATATTTGCCGAGCCTATCTCACCGTCTTTGTATGTAGTTAATCGAATCTTTCGCATCTCAAAAGCCTGACCAACCAAGCCTATTACCAAAAGGGCTATTGCAATAAATCCCAAAGTCCACTCCATAGTATTACTCAGGTCTTACCAGATATTTACTTTACAAATAACCAGCAAAAGTTAATTCTTTAAATTAGCATGTTTTTTTTCCTCTCCTATGAAGGAGGTAGGTAAAATTTGGATGAATGGAAAATTGGTGCCATTCAAAGATGCCAAAGTTCACGTACTGACTCATGCATTACATTATTCAACATCAATTTTTGAGGGAATCAGATGCTATGATACTCCAAATGGTTCAGCAATATTCAGACTTCCAGAACATGTAGATAGATTCTTCAAATCTGCAAAATTATATTCGATGAAAATGCAGTTTTCAAAAAAACAGATTACAGATGCAATTATTAAAACTGTAAAAACTAGTGGGCTCAAAGAGTGTTACATTAGACCATTAGCATATTATGGATATGGAACAATGGGATTAACTCCAACTGAGAATAAAGTAGATGTATCTATTGCATGTTGGGAATGGAAGATGGGCGAATCAAAAGCAGGAAAATTTTCAGGAGCTAAATGTAAGGTTTCAAGCTGGATGAAGATTGATTCAAGATCTCAGCCAATGCAAGCAAAAGCAGCATCAAACTATGCAAATGCAGCTCTTGCAAGAGTGGAGGCATTAGAGAATGGATATGACGAAGCTATAATGTTAAATTCACATGGAAAGATTGCAGAAGGAAGTGCAGAGAACATCTTTGTTGTAAAAGATGACATAATTCAAACTCCTCCGCTCTCAGCAGGAGGTTTGGAAGGAATAACCAGAGATAGTGTTATACAAATTATTGAGGAAAACGGTGGATTTGTAATTGAGCGAGATCTAGAAAGAGATGATCTATACAATGCAGATGAGATATTCATGACTGGAACAGCTGCTGAAGTAAAATCAGTTACTCAAGTAGATAAAGTAAAGATTGGGACAGGCAAGATGGGAAGTATTACAAAGGCACTTCAAAAATCATTTTCAAATGTTGCAATGGGTAAAGATGAAAGATTTTTGCCATGGTTGACATACATCTAAGTTCCACGAAGTTTTTTACCGACAAAAATTATCTTCAAATATGGACTCTTGTACTCCTGGCAATATAGAGGGTGTCTGCTGGTTTTGCAGAAAAGGACGCCATGATGATTGTATGAAAGAGATTCCAACACAAGGCAAGTCTGATGGCCCTCATGATTGTACGTTTGATACAAAGATGATTCCTTGCAAGTGCAAGCATTAGACAATTAGTAACAAATACAGCTATAACAAAAAAACTCTATGAGTTATGATGAAGGGTTTTGGAACAAGTATACAGAAGCTAATGAGGCAAAATACAATGAAGAGTTTGCAAAATTTACTCGGGATTTAGCAATTTCACTTCGATGTAGTAGTGTTTTGGAGATTGGCTGTGGAACTGGAATTGATTTAAGACTGTTTCCAGATACATTCAAAATTTACGGTGTTGATCTAAATGATAATGCATTAAAAATTGCAAAAGAAAAACTGTCTATTGCAGATTTTAAAAATGCAAGTATTACAGATTTACCATTTGAAGACTCTACAATAGATTTTGTTTTTACACATCAACTATTGAATTATTTAGATGATGATACATTGCAGAAAGGAATTTCAGAGATGTACAGAGTGGCCCGAAGATACATTATGAATTGTGAAAAATTTGAAGAGACTGAAAAGCAAATTGATGAGCATCACAAATTTCGTAACATGAAAAATAGATGGTTAGACTATAAGGTAAAAATAGTCAGCAATGTAGACATGCATGAAGATATCGATCCTGATAAAAGTAGATTCACATTATTAAGAAAATTATAATTTCTATTTTTTCTGTTGAGGAACTTCAATAGAGAGAGTCTTTGGCAATACAATTCTAAATGTAGTAGGATTGTTTTTAATTGAGATCTCTCCTTGATGTTGCTCTACAATGTTTTTACAGCTTGCCAGACCCAAGCCTGTACCTTTTTGTTTAGTAGTAAATAGTGGCTCAAAAATTTTGGCCATGTTCTCTTCTGAAATTCCTTCACCAGAATCAATGAATTCCAAAACGGCCATATTTTCTTGCTCAGATATTTTCACCTCGATCTTACCGCCATTATGCATTGCCTGAACAGAATTTATTATCAGATTAATGAACACTGCATCAAGTTTTATCGGATCACAATTAATTTGGATATCTTTACCTGAAATTTTTAATTCTACATCAGAAGGCAAATTAATTTTCTCTACTGAGCTATTAATTAGATCTTTAACTGAGATTGAAGTGAGTTTAAGAGGTGAATTTCTAACATATCCCAACACATCATCTACTTGGTGAGAAATTCTATCAATGCTCTTTTCGATTAATTCAATTCTTTTTGTTACATTAGGGTCAGAAATTTTTGTGTCTGCAGGATTTTGTTTTAGCAAATCGACTGACATTTTCATCACAGATAATGGATTCCTCAAGTCATGTGCAAGACGTCCTGATAATTCACCTATTGCCGATAAACGTTCAGATTTAAGCACCAGATGAGTTTTTTCTTCAACAAGATTTTCAAGGTTATCTCGTTGCTCTATTAGTTCATTGGTTCTCATTTTAACTAGACGAGACAAATTCTTGTTGATAGTAATTACAATTACTGCAAAAACTGCAAGCATTGCAACAACTCCTAGCATTAAACTCTGTGCAGAAACTTGTTCATCTGTTTGAAGAAATAGTGCATCAACTAGAGATATGACAATCACCATACAAACAATAGCTAAAGTTAATGGAATTCCAAACTTGCTAATTGTCTCAAATTGAATGTTTTCAGAGAAGAACATTGCCTTACTATCAGAAGTTGGATTCTGTGCAATTTTCAAACGGATGTGAAATGCAAATATCAACAAGACAAAGCTATAGACATACATTAAATCCACAGGGTGACCATCATAGTAGGAACCATCAAGTTCTGCAAAAAGGAAAAATGTATCAGAAATATTATACACTATAAATCCAAACAATAACAGCATCCAAGAAAAGTTTGCACCCTTCTTTGTGAGAAACATTATACCAATAATTGCAGGGACCAGTTGAATTGAAGCAAGTATCGGATATGAAAGTGCAATTGCTGTTGGGAATGCATCTTCTCCATCCATATCATCATATGCTGCCAATACAGATGGGGCCAAAAAGGAGAAGGCAAGTCCTATTGCAAATAACCATACTGGTTTGCTAATTGTTCTAATTACAGGTTTTAGAGATAGGAATAGAAATGCGATCATTAATGGGTAAGCGCCTAGATAAAAAATGTCGGCTTCAGATGGAAATGGTTCACCTTCCCAAACATGATCATATAATTGCCAAATTTGTTCAGCTACAAACCAAAATGCTGCACCTACAGCAAAAAGAGCAAATGCTTTTGCTTGGAAGTGTTTTTGTCTGAATAATTTTACTGCAAGAATTGAAGTGTATGCTGTTAAAACTGCAGGAACTATCGCATATGTGGGAATGGAGATCCACATAAATTCTTCATCAGAAAGAAATGGCCTTAATTGATAAAGTGCAGTAAATGCTGCTAAAGTTACAATTAATACAATTAGAACAGATTTGTATTGAATTGCATTTCTTTGGCTTGAAATTTTACTCATATCTTAAACCTCTTAACATCATATTTTGATTAAATATACAAGGATATACTTTGTTATCTATTATCAATTGCATTATACCTAAAAAATAATTGACATAAACCATACATATTTGTCAATGTGTAACATTTCGCACTGACGTAGTGTTTAATAGTAAAGTATGAACATGATATTTTGGGCATGGATAGGACAGTACTGGTTGTTGAAGATGATGAAGATTTAGTTGGAATTTATAAGGAAATTTTAGAATTACACGAATTTAGTGTTGAGATAGCCATGAATGGTGCAGAAGGAGTTGAAAAGTACAAACAATTCAAACCATCTCTAGTAATAATGGATGGTGATATGCCAATTCTTGATGGATATCAAGCCTTCAAGCAGATAAAAGAGATGGATAAAGATGCCAATGTTGTGATTGTTACAGGATTTTCAGAATTTGAACCCAAGAGTCAAGAGGCAATCAAGCAAGGATTGATCAAAGTAATTTCAAAACCGTTAGGTGTTGATGAGTTGTTAGAACTTGCAAAAAAGTATACCGAAATAAAACTCTAGTAATTATTTTGAAGAAATTATAAATTCTGAAAAAATATTTGATGCAAAGTTAGTTTTAGAAATAATTCAAAGCGGGTCTAGAGGGATTCGGACCCTCGACAACCGGATTAAGAGTCCGGTGCGCTACCTGGCTGCGCCATAGACCCACCAAACTAGCTAGGCCCAGAGTTGTTATTAATCTTAAGATTGTAAAATAAATGAAAATTTAGTTTTGTGCTTTAGCTTCAATCTCACTATACTTTTCAAGTATTGCAGTAAGTGCAGTTGAAACTGGAACATCATTCATCTTTTTCTTTTCGGCTAGAAGTTTTTGGTAAGCATCTAGTGTAATGTAAACTGGAATTGAACCGTTTCCTTCTAGTAATCCTCTAACGTTGTAAAGTGCAGTCTCCATTCCTTTCTCAGCAGATTTTGCAAATTTTGCTTTATCCAAGATTGCTCCTAATGGACCAAATGGCATATCATAATCAACTGACATGGTTACTCTGGTTAGATTATTTCCTAATGCTTTGAATTCATTGGTAATAATCCATTTCTTAAATGGGCCTTCGATTTGTTTTGCAGAAATCTTTTCATTTCTAACAAATTCTGTTGTCTCACAGTCCCACTCTAATCGTTTTCCGCTAAAGTCACCGATAATTCTA
>JBFIEJ010000064.1:0-6650 GCA_041603475.1 Candidatus Nitrosopumilus sp.
CCAACAGTCCAGGTTTTAGTATATCAATAATTGGCCAAATTTCAGAACCTCGATTATAAATCGGAGTTCCAGACAATCCAATTCTATACAGTACTGAAGGTAAAGCGGCAAGTTTTTTGACTGACTTGTATTTTTGTGTCGTTTTAGATCTTAGATTATGTACCTCATCACAAACTATGGTCTTGATTCCAAGTCTTGCTAAATCATCTTGTCGTTTAAAGAGCAACTCATAATTTATCACATAGATATCACTCGTTGGCAACTCTTTTGATTTGCCAGTTCTAATTAGTGTGACACTAGGAGAGTCTGAATCTAAAATTCTTCCATTCCTACTTTTCTTCTTTAGGAATTTTTCAATTTCTCTTTCCCAATTGTTCAGTGTAACAAGAGGTGCAACTACTAGTACAGGAAATGTTTGTTTCTCCGTTGCCACATAAGATAATGTTTGTACAGTTTTTCCCAAACCCATCTCGTCTGCTAGTAATGCATTGCCAGATGATTTGAGCAAAAAGTCCAAACCCTCTTTTTGAAAGTTCAGTAATTTACCTCGGAATTGCTCACTGGCCTTTGCGCGTTTTAGTTTGTGCTTTACTGGAGGAAGGGTTGGTTTTGGGGCAAAGGTTTTGATGATCTTTCTTTGCCATGCAGATTTTGAGAGAATTTCTAAAGGATACCTATCAAGAATCAACTTTATCTGTTTAACACTCTCAAGGCTGTCTGGAACAATTACCTCATTTGCAGTCTCACCATACCATGCCTCAGGCACAAGTCTTGAAATCATGTTTACGGCTCGATCACCGGTTATCTTCCAGCTCCAGGTTTTGGAATATTTATCAAGAACATATTCCAATGTTCCGATATTTTCCATCGTTGTCTCCATAATTTGTCGATAGAAAGTTTTTTTGCCTTATGAATCTTCATGTTTTAATCGATCTTAGTAACAAAATCCTGAAATCTCCAAGAGTTAAAATATGATTATAACGTAATATTATGGAAAAATATCTAGAGCAACGATCTCAGGCTCATTTGAGCAAAAATTATGGAGTAAAAATCTCAATTTAAAAAATAAGATTCAAATTTTTAAAAAAAATCAATTAAAATTCCCAGTATGAAAAAATAATTTCAATAATTGATATTTCAAGACAATCATTTCAAAATTACAAAGTCACAGAATTGAATAGTAAATGCAATTTTAAGATCACATAAATGATGAAAAATTTGTAATCTTTATTATTAAACAAGTAAAATCAGTCAAAAAGGATTTTTTTCATTTCAGTATATCTTTAAAATTCATTATATTTCAGAAGAATAGTGGAATTTACCCAAAAAGAAGAACCAGTAGTTGAGAAGCCAATTATAATTGCTGCAATGCAGGACATGGGAAATGTAGGAAGTATTGTGGTGAATTTTATCAACGGTTCACTAAACACTAAACCTTTTAGAATTGCAAACACACCATATCCCACATATGTTGTAGACAGAGGAGGATACATTGATCTTCCTAATGAAAGCTGGGAATACAGATACACTGAAGACCTGATAGTGTTTGGCGGAGGAAAGGGACAACCACAAAGTACTAGTGAGTTAAATGCATTGTGTCAGGATGTAATTGATGTTGCAAAAAAATATTCTGCAAAATTCATCTATACATTGGGAGGATTCCATACAAACAGATTTTTAGAAAAATCACCAAAAACATACATCACAACTACCTCAAAGGAGTTGACAAAACAGATGGCAGGATTAAATGTCGAGACAACTCCTCAAAAATCAATAATCACTGGATTCAATGGACTGATTCTTGGGTTTGCAAAGCAAAATGGAATTCAGGGAATTGGAATGTATGGAGAACTAAACGAGCCAGAAATTCCCCAATATAGAGCCGCAATTAGCATTATCAAGACTCTGGAAAAATTGACATATCGAAAATTAGGAGACACTAGCCAACTTGATGCAATGGCCCAAGAGATTGAAAGAAAATTTAAAAATTAAAGATCAGTGAGAATTACCAATTGGGTGTGGTTGTGTATTTTCATCATGGCAATCACATGAACATAAATGGGCTTTATGATTATTCATGCAATCAATGCATTCGTAATGTTTTCTAGATTCACAAGCAGCACAAATCATCTTACATCACATAAACCATAGATGAATTTGAATTTTTTCTAAAATTATACAAAATTAGTACTCTATTTCACTTCTTCCAAGCAAATTGTCAGTTAATTCCAGGTATCCTTGGGGATCAAGTTCTTTTGCAAATCCCTTATCGATGTTTATCAGATAAATCGAATGAAGATGGGCATTTAAGATATCATCATATTGAATTGGAGGATTACTATAATATCGATCACATAATTCTTTTACTTTATCAACATCTTCTTTCTTTCTAGCATTTGGAGGCAACAAGAAAATTTTAGAGATTGGTAAAATTCCAACTGCAGGAGTAGCCAAAGAAAATTTAGAACAGTGCTGACTATACCGAGCAATCTTACTCATTATTCTTGCAGCATAATAATCCTGAGTATCCATAGCATGTTCAGGAGGAGTAAACCCAGTTTCAATCTCAATGATTGTAGTACCGTCCCCCTTTTTTGCAAAGATATCACATACAAGAATTTTTGAGACTTCCTTCTCTACATCCACAGAGTAACCGCGAGCTATCAAATTACTTGCACAGATTAATTCTAAGATAGAGTGATTGATTTTTACCAAATTCTTTTGATACATTTCAATTAGTTGTTTTCTAACATAGTTCAATTTGGAGATATCATTTTCCTGAAGATTTTTTCCAAGTTTCTCAGTCATCTTAAAAACATCATTACTGAATTTTTCCAAATCCATGATTCATGATTTTATGGGTCTAGGGGTTTAAGAATGAGATGGAGGAAAATACCAAAGTCAAAAATGTCAAAACTGCTCAAATAAAATTGAAAAATAGCGAATTTTTATTCATACCTTGTCTTAACAGCAAAAATCAACAGATGCTCTTGTGCTCAATAACAAGGCTATCATAGTAGGATTATTTTCAATAATGATTTTATCATCATTCATTCCCAATTCAGAGGCCAAACTTTGGGAATTAGTCATTGATTTGAATTTAGAAAAAGCCGCAGTAAATCAAGGGGATACTGTAGTAGTTACAGGCAAGGTAGTAGACCATGCATATCATCCAATTAGAGGCGCCGAGGTATTGATCAGAACAGGTTCAGATACAACCAAGGCATTTACCAATCCTGATGGAGTATTTCGAGCCGAATTCAAAGATTTTCAACGAACACCTGGGACATACACAGTTAACGTAATTGCATCATGGTATGGAATGACAGGTCTTTCAACCACCCAACTTCAAGTAAAGGGGGAGATTTCTCAGATTACAATATTACAGGAAAAACTCAACACAGATTTAGCAATAAAGTACCTTGGTGCAGATGAAAGTGATTTTGTTAAGGACCCAATAGGTCAGACATTATTCAAATATTATCACGGATTGTTAGATGAATTAATCCTAGAGCAAAAGGAGGCAAGAAAACCAATAGCTGACCAAGTTTACATGGAGCAGCAGAGAAAGATTTCAAATGAATTAAGAGAACAGGCAATCACAGAGTTTAATCCCAAAGCAGGCACATATGGCGGATATCAATATGAGGATTACATCAACCAACTAAATCCTCAGATAAGAGACTTGGTGATTAGTCAGTTGAACTTTACAAAGAATACATTTGAAAATGCACAAATGGTAAGAGATGAGATTCTTGCAAACGGAGGAACATATGATGAGGCAAGACAAGCATATCTTGAATTAATTTCAATTCCAAAAGAAGTGTTAGAAAAATTCAATCAAGAAAAAATTGATGAAATTTTAAAACAAAATCAAACGGATTCAAATCAAGAAAACTGATGAACGATTGATAACTTATACGCGGACCTTATATTCAAAACGGAATAAAAATTATTGATGAAAATAGATATTCCTCTACCCTGCCCCTCTTGTGGCGGTAAAATGTATTCAGTTTCATACGAGTCATCATTTACTCTTCTAAAGAAGCGAAGTTGGCAAGTATGCAAAGAATGCAGTTTTGAAAGAAATTCAGAAGAATTCAAAAAATCACTCTGCTGTGCATAACGGCATTTTTTTATCTCTAAAATCAAAAAACACACCCAAATCAAACATCATTCATAAAATTCTGCTTGGGGTTAATTAGGATGAAATGAGTATTCTTTATTATGAATTCTGCCCCATCATGGAGACAAAAAATATGTTCGGATTGTAAACGTATGAGATGTCAGAAAGGATGTAATTGTGATTGTCATTGGGAACCATAATTTTCTTAATTAAAAGAAATTAATCGTATACCATCAAATCTTTTTCTTCAAGTAAATTATGAATTTGATTCACAGAACGATGAATCTCTTTTTCTAATTTCGCCCCAACACAAACAAGTTTTCCTGAAGCAAAAATCAGAATTACAGTTTTTGGATCAAGCATTCTATGGATTAGTCCTGGGAATTGTTCAGGTTCATACATGCTTCTAGGAAGGGTTCGTGCTGCCTGCTCCAGATTAACTCTTCCTCCCAAATTAATTGATGAGACAATGTTTTGAATTGTCACGATAGGATCATTTTTGATTTTGACTTTGCCCTTTCTTAGCATCCCTACAACTTTGTTTACAGCAGATTCTGCTAGCTCTTGAGATTTTGCACCAGTGCATACCATCTTTCCAGTGCTAAACAAAAGTGTGGCAGTCTTGGGGCTTCGCAGACGAAAAACTGCACCTGGAAATTGTTCGGGATTATATTCCACATCAGGGAATTTTTTTGTAATATCTACAAGGTCTAGTTTCTGCTCAATAGTGGCAGAAGCTACAACGTTTACAATTGAGATTAATGGTTTAGTCTGAGTCATATTTTATCTATTTACAAATCCATATTTTGATCTAATCGCAGTCCCTTGTATCGATTTCTAATTGTGACTTCAGTAACATTTGCAGCTTCGGCAATATCTCGTTGGGTTCTATCTTCACAATTTTTTACACATGATAAGTACAAAGCAGCAGCAGCTAATCCCATAGGATCCTTTCCAGCTGATTCTTTATGTTCTTGAGCTTCTTTTAGAACTTTAACACCATAACGTTTTGTCTTCTCAGAGATTCCAAGTTTGCTTGCAATTCTTGAGACACATTGAATAGGATCAACTACTGGCATTTTTAATTCCAGTTCTTTATGGAGTAATCTATAGCATCTAGCAATATCTTTTTTCTTGATGTTACCTGCCTCTGATACATCTTTTAGAGTTCTTGGAGTTTCAGTATCTCTGCATGCAGCATAGAGTGCAGATGCAATTAATGCAGAAATAGAACGTCCTTTAACTAATCCTTTCTCTAATGCTTTTCTGTAAATGTAAGCTGCCTTTTCAATTACTGAGTCAGACAATGATAGTTTGTCTTTTAGTCTTGCCAATTCATTTAGTGCTTGTCTTAGATTTTTATCAGCAGATGCATTTACTTTGCTTCTACTATCCCAAGTTCTTAGACGTTCAATAGTACTTTTCATAGTTGACGTCAGAGGTTTTCCTGAAGAGTCGCGATTAATTGGATTAATTATTGTAGCAAGTCCTCTATCATGCATTGTTAATGATGTTGGTGCACCAGTCCTTGTAGGATCTGCTCCACCTTCTTTTGAAAAAGATCTCCATTCAGGACCTGAGTCCTGAAGAGTCTCAGAAATTACAAAGCCACATTTTCCACAAAATCTTTCACCTGTTACATTATCAGTTAATACACCATTTTTTCCACAGCGCTTGCAAATTTTATCTGCATTAAGAGTTTCTAAAACCAAAAATACTACCATTATTGCTTATTTTATTCACTATATGAACTGGTTTATTTTAAGATTTTAAACAAAATTTGTCAAAAAAAAGACAATTTTGGGCTTTAGAGAGTCACTCGGTAGTAGTCAAGCCTCTCAGGATTTAGTTGCTGGACAAATTCGATCTGCTCATTCCTGTCAATTCTATTTTGAATCACTTCTCGCAGTTGCAGGCTAGTCAAGAACAAATAGCCTTTCTCTTTGGCGACGCTGTTAAACAACTTCCTCATATTAGGACCTCCACATTGACCCCAGTAGCCCATTTTAATTGCCAATGGCTCTAAAAATACAGTGTTAGATTTTCCACGATTTTCATCCTTAATGTTGCTGGCAAGAGTATAACTCTCCAAAGGCCCGCCCTTGGCAAAACCGATAACAATTCCATCTTCAGAGCCCAATCTCAATGTTACCAAAATTGTTTTGGGATCCTTTAGTGACTCAAAAAACTTTTTTTTCTTAAACTGTAATGGTTCAGGCATTTCTTGAAAAATATCAAACAATTTTTTTTCTAATTCGGAATCAAGTTTATCTAGATTTTCAAGATGAGGAATTAACTGAATTTTATCATATACTATATCAGCTCTTACTTGAAGTTCTTTTTCTCTCAGTTTGAAAAATCCTAAAACATTATCCATAAATGTCTCTCTCATAGATTTTGGAAGAGAGCGCATTACTTTATCTGTCATTTCATGTTCTTCATTAAGCAAAGTCTCAAAGTAAACAATACTTCTTCTAACTAAAAATTCAGGATCCCATCCCATAGAGTGAGAATTTTTTTTAGC
>JBFIEJ010000065.1:0-6555 GCA_041603475.1 Candidatus Nitrosopumilus sp.
TGTTTTGAACATGATAGTTATAGGACTATCAGTGATATATACCGGCGTAATCCTGAATTTTGTGCTTAAAACTAAGAAAAGATGATTCAATTTACTCCTGAGTACGTTATTTAATTTTGCAAGTTTTTAATGCAGTGAACACAGTTAGTGTATCCCTCAGAATTTGCTTGATTAAAAGTATCTGGAATAAAGTATCTTTTATGCACCAACATTACTTCATCAATCTTACAATTCTCTTTTCGATTAGAAAGTTCATGAACTAGTTTTTTGTTAGTGTCTCCCAAATAATCTGCCATATTTCATATCGTTAAAAGTACTATATTTTGTTGGTGATTTGCATACATTCCACAATTTGGATGAATATTGACGTTAAAATCAATTTAAAATAGGCATTTATGGTCATGATATTTTTTCCTAAATACTAGTGTAACATACAACAGTATGAACTGTCATAAAAAAAGTGAAGCACATGTTTGGAGATATTCTAAACACAACAAAATACGTAGATGTGTAAAGTGTAAATGCCGACTACCAATTACTGAGAAAGAATATCATCTAAAATGGGGCATGCAAAAGAACACTGCAAAATAGAAGTGAAAAAATGCCTGGCTTTCTTGGAAATACTCACATGAATATTGTTCATAATTTGGCTAACATGAAAGCCAAATGTGATATTTATCACATAGAAATGAAGAACAGGGTATACTTTACTCCAGACACCTTGGAGAATGCAAAATCAAAAAATTTTATTCCATGCGAATTTTGTCTAGTTTCCGAATAAAACAATAACCAATTGAAATAAAATTCAGTAAAAATTAGAATCTGTTTTGTTCACAAACCACTAGTTTTGTATTTGTTGGATGACTATCTTTCTAACTCTTTAATTTTTGCTGCAGTGATTTCTGCTGCTCTCTTTCCAGAATACAACATTGAACCAAATGTTGGTCCCATTCTTGCTAATCCATGTGTCTCTGTAACTGACATTCCTGCTGCAACTAGTCCTGGATAGACTTCTCCTGTTTTGTGAACTACGTGCTCTTCACCGTCGTTGACAAACATTGGCTCCATTCCTTTCCATTTTGCCAATCCTCTATCTACTAATCTTTTTACAGCCACTGAATCATGACCTGATGCATCAATGATTATTTTAGCTTCAAATGCGACTGGATCCACACATGTAATGTTTCTTGGTAGTGCTGAAACTGGCATCCAATTTACAACAATTCCTGCTACTCTGCCATTTTTCAAAACTAGATCATCAAACTTTGTAAGTTGTAAAAATTTAACTCCTGCATCACATGCTGCTGCAATTAATTTGGAAACTGCATGTGGACCTGGTGTCAAGTATAGTCCTTCTGCAACTTTTTTGTATGGTACTCCCAACTCATCCCATATTTTTTGGGCAGGTTCTCTTACAGTGACTGGATTCATCATATATCCTCCTAACCAATAACCTCCACCTAGGTAGTTATTTTGTTCAATTACTAGCACTTTGTAACCCATGTTTGATAATTCTCTACTTGCAGTTAATCCTGCAGGACCTGCTCCTATAATTATAACATCTGATTCCGCTCTGTCAATCAATACATCATGAAATTCATTTGCTATTGCTCTTGTAATTTCAACTTCACGAACGTCAGTAAATATTTTAGATGATTGTTCTGCAACTGTTGCCTCTTGCATGTCGATGTTCGTGCTCTGAATAATTAATACTTTCCCACAATTTTTTTGATAAATTAGGTATCACTAATAATTTCATTAAAAAATCTTTGAAGAAGTAGGAAAATTAAGTCCATTGCTGAAAATATTTCTCCTAAAACATCCCAATATCATAAATTTATAACCAAACTAAAACAAATTTGATTATATTGACTGCGTCTGAACTAAAGCAATCATCTCCTGATTCTCTCAAGCCTAAAATCAATTGGGCCAGGATGGAGGAGGCAGATAATTTTGCTAAAACTGTAAAGTTATTCCGCCAAGGAAAATATGATGAAGATAGTTTTAGACGATTTAGACTTCAGCATGGCGCATATGGTACCAGGATGACTGGGGACTATGCCATGGTTAGAATTAAGCTTCCTGCAGGTGAAGTTTATCCACAACATCTAGAAAAAATCGCTCAACTTAGTGAACAATATTCTATTGGCAGCGCACATTTCTCTACTAGGGAGAATATCCAATTACACTGGGTTATACTTGAGGATGTTTCAGAAATTATGCGAGGACTTGCAGAAGTTGGTTTAACTTCTAGGGAAGCATGTGGAAACTCTGTAAGAAATGTTATGTGTAGCCCAATGTCTGGCGTTTGTTCAGATGAAGAGTTTGATGCAACTCCATATGCATTGGCAACTGCAAAATTCTTTTTGAGAAATCCTATGGCTCAAAATCTTCCACGTAAATTCAAATTTAATTTTACTTGTTGTGAAAAGCATGGAATGGTAAGAATGGTGGATGTAGGATTAATTCCTCAGACTAGACAATTAGATGGATCTACTCAAAGAGGTTTCAAAATATTTCTTGGAGGTGGACTTGGAAATAGATCTTTTGTTGGACACCAACTAGAAGAATTCACACCTGAAGAAGATCTTTTGTACACCTCAATTGCTGTTATGAGAATCTTTGATAGATTAGGTGATAGAAAAAATCTTGCAAGAAACAGGATGCGATATTTGGTAAATGATATGGGTTGGGACAAATTCCAAAACCTTGTTCTAAAAGAACGTGCTATTGTAAGGGCTACTCAATCAGTTGTTACAAAACTAGAACTTGATCAAGTACCTGATGAAATTAAAAGACCAATTCAAATTACTGATGAAACTGGAAGTTCCTTACCTGATGGATATGCAAGATGGCTAAAAACTACAACCATTAAGCAAAAGCAATCCGATTATCGTTCTGTGTTTATCACACTTGAAGCCGGCGATATAACTTCGAATCAACTACATACATTGGCAGAAATAATTAAGGAATTCTCAGCAGAAGGTAAAGCCAGAGCTGGCTTTGTGCAAAATTTGGCATTGCGTTATGTTCACGAAGATGATTTGCCACGATTATACTCTAGGCTTTTAGAGGTAGGTTTGGCAAAATCTGGTTCCTTGACTATGACTGCTCCTATTGGCTGTTCAGGTACTACATCCTGTAATTTGGCATTGACTAATTCTCACAGACTTGCAAAAGAGATTCAAAGAAAATTCCTTGAGTTAAAATTAGATGAAGATGAGGAACTCACTGATTCCTCAATTAAGATAAGTGGATGTCCAAACTCTTGTGGTCAACACGGTATTGCTACAGTTGGATTCTTTGGTGGTGGTGCACGTGTTGGAAAAGACATGTATCCCAATTATCAAATGTCTTTAGGTGGACGTTCAGACGGAGATACAATGTTGGGTTTGACTTGTATTAGAGTTCCTGCAAAAAGAGTAATCCCAGTTATCTTGAAAATAATTGAAATTTTCAAAGAGCATAAGAAACAAGGTGACACTTTGAAATCTTGGATTCATAGAGTTGCAAATAACAGTGAAGACTCTGAAATTAAATCAATTGCTGATATCAAAAAGATTTTGGAGCCATTGACTATTCCACCAACTAAAGAAGAAGATCCTGATTTCTATCTTGATTATGGCAGCGATACTAGTTATCACACCAAAACTGGAAAGGGTGAGTGTGCTGCTTGACAAGCTCAGGTAAAATTACTACGGATATTGAATCCCTACGTTCAGAAATTAGGGACAAAAGTGTTAGAGTCATTGATGTACGAAGAGAAGATGATTACAAACAAGATCATATTCCAACTGCAGTAAACTTACCTTTAGCTAATTTATTATCTGATGATAGTCCTGAACGAGTTTTAAAGATTGTAAACTCTCTTGGAATTGACGATGAAACTTCTGTTGTAGTTTATGATGATACTTTTGGTGCACTTGCATCAAGAGTTGCATGGACCTTGGAGTATCTTGGACATTCTGATGTGAGTTTATTGGAAACTACTTATGGTAATTGGAAATCTCTCGGTTTGGAGAACGATTCTCAGATTCCAGAGATACAAAGTAAGGAGCACTCTATGAAATTAAAACCTGAAATCCTTGCCACTTCTGAGTATCTGGAAGATGCAAAATCAAGAGATGATGTAATTTTAATTGATAATAGAGAACGTCTAAATTATTTGGAACAGCATATCCCAGGTGCAATTAGCCTGCCATATAGGACTCTTGCCTCCAATGATAAGATCTTGCGCTCAAAAGAGGACATGAAACGCTTGCTGGAAAATCGAGGCGTTACAGGCGACTCTGAAATAATCACATATTGCGGGAGTGTGGGAACCTTGTCTGGTTTGGCATATTATGCGTTAAAATCTGCAGATTTGCCAAATGCAAAATTGTATGTTCGTTCATTTAAGGAATGGAAAAATCTGAACAAACCAACTGAAAAACAACCTGATGCCAATTATTGGGATTTATCTGCAGAATAACTAAGAAATTTCGTTTCTGAGTTTTTTTGTAATTGTCACTTCAACATTATCAAAGAGTACGAGCATCTTTTCCTTGTTCTCAATTAAATAATCTACTCCTCTGTCTTTTAGTCTAATTTTCCATAATCTAATTTCTCTGTGTTCGTCAAAGAAGTTCTCTATCATTTGTTCTCCTGACTTTGTAGGATCAATGAATTCATCAAAAATATCAATTACCTTTTCAACATCATCTTCATCTATTGCTTCTTTTACAGATTGTATTGCTTGACTTAGTTCTTTCAAGTTCTTTACTGGTTTTGGTAATCTCTTTCTTGTAATTCCAAACAAACCCTTCTTTTCTTTGCCCATTTTTTCTGCAATGTTTGGTGCCAAATCATAAATTGGAATTTTACTTAGCCCATCACGTTTTTCATTTTGTATGATTAATCCTTTTTCTAATAATTTCTTTAAAGCATTTTCAGCATCTGCCTTGTCAAGAAAAGTAGTCCAGACAATTGCACCTAGTGTGTGATATCCTTGTCTTACTGATTCTAAAACAACTACTTCTTGAATTCTTTTGAATCCTTCTTCAATTCTAACATTTGCAAAGTCTTTGTCTCTAATTGATTTTCTTGCATTTTTTACATCAATCTCAATTGAACGCTTTAATGCCTCCAATGATTCTGGAACTTGGTTTAACAATGATAGAAAACAAGCTTTGTTGTACCAAGCCATTCCATAAGTTGGGTCTGATTCAATTGCTTTCTCAACAGAATCTAGTGCCTTTGAATAATTTTTTTGCTCATAGTGCACCAAACCTTTGAGATTCCAAGCTTCTGGATTTGTAACATCAATGTCTAAAATTTTATCATAAATTTTTAGTGCTTCGCCATGATCATCTATGTGGAATCTTGCATATCCTAATTTCATCAAAGTTTCTACATTGGTAGGATCAATTCGTAATGCTTGCTCAAATACAATTATGGCATCTTCTAATTTTTCATCTGCCATCAAATTGATTCCTTTTTTGAATAATTTCTTTCGATTATAGTCTGAATCAACTAAAGAGGTCTCTTCCTTCTCTTCTTTTTTTGAGATCGGTTCTTCTACTTCTTTTGATTTTTTACTAAATGGCTTCTTCACTAGCTCAAAATGCGATTTTATCTAGATAAATACTATCCTTAATGAGCCTACTGCTGACCATGCCTTAGTATGATCATGCGATCTAAATACAGAAATACTTGGAATATACACAAACGTTTGTGTCATCTCAGTCACGATTAGAAATACAGGGGCAGGCACCATTTAAGCAATCAGGTGTTTATGAAGCTCAAATTGCAATCACTGCTAGTAAACCTTCAGATAATGAGGTTAGAACAAAACAGTTCCAATCTCTGTGGAGAGGTAATTTTCATTTAAGAGTAAAGGATGGTGTATTTTCAGAAACTCTTGGGTCTGCAGAAAATCCATTACCATCATCAATTGAATCATTAGATACTGTTTGGATTGTTGTAACTGATCTTTTCTCATCATTACATTCTGTCTTTGATGTGTCTTTGGGCAAACCATCAAAACCTAAATCAGAAATAAAATCTGAGACAAAAACTGAAACAGTTTCTGAAAGTCCTAAACCTAAACGTTCTACTAAATCTAGTTCTGATTCATTTTCACAAGGTTCACCGGGAGCTCAAGGAAACAAAGGTCCTGATGGTCCACCCGGTCCACCTGGCGACAAAGGTCCACAAGGTCCGCCCGGTCCGGTAGGTGAAAAAGGAAACAAAGGCCCTGATGGAGAAAAAGGACCAACAGGTGACAAAGGTCCAACCGGTGACAAAGGACCAACAGGTGAAAAAGGACTTTCAGGTGAAAGAGGAATTACTGGCGATAAAGGAATTACTGGCGATAAAGGAGATAAAGGTGACAAAGGACCATCCGGTGCACCTGGAGATAAAGGTGACAAAGGTCCAACTGGTCCAATTGGTGACAAAGGTCCAACTGGATTAAAAGGTCCTCTAGGCCCACCCGGAGAAAAAGGTCCAACAGGTTCTTCCGGTGACAAAGGTCCAACTGGATTACGTGGTCCAACTGGTGAAAAAGGTGACAAA
>JBFIEJ010000066.1:0-6426 GCA_041603475.1 Candidatus Nitrosopumilus sp.
ATCAGTGATCCAAAAAACAATGAAATATTATTTTACTCAGATTTGTATCCTCCATCTAATGATCCCAAAAACCAGAGTAATTATCAGCATGCTCTAAATGGAAATGTAGGACTTGGTGAAGTGTTTTTATTTTCTCAACCAATCCGAAATGAACAAGGGATATTTGAAAAAAATATTCCAGTTTATTATATCTCTGCACCTATTAAAGGTGAAGCAGGAATAGAAGGGATACTTACAGTTTGTTTTAATCTTTTAGATGTTAATTCTATCTCAAATCCAAATGATTTTTTCACCATTGATTCATTCATTGTAAATTCTGAAGGTTACTTTCTATCAAAACCAAAAATCCCTATAAATGAAAAAAACTCTGATCTGTTTAAATCTAGACCAGAATTAAATCTTCAAGCAATTAATCCTAATTCTAATCAATTTACAGAAATTTTTAGATTAGCAAATACTGAAAATAATATTCTGGATTTAGATGGATATGAAAATCATATGGGAAATTTTGTAGTTGGCTCTATTTCTTCTATAAAAGAGACCAATTGGAGCTATGTTACTGAAATTGAAAAGAGTGAAGCGTTCTCAAAAATTTCAACAATTCAAATTATGATATTATCAATCATTAGTATTGTTCTGATAAGTATGACTGGCCTGTCATTTTATTTCACAACTACTTTTACAGCACCAATTAAAAATCTCCAAACTGCAACTGAGCAAATAATCCAAGGAAATTTTCACATCAAGACTGGAATAAATTCTCAAGATGATATTGGTGAATTATCCAGAAACTTTGATTCCATGATAGATAATCTGAGGGAAATGACTGATATCCAAAAACAACTTTCAATTCAAAAAAATCTAAGAAATGCACTTGATGAATCTTCAATTGTAAGTATTATTGATCAAAATGGAAAAATCACATATGTTAACGATAAATTCTGTAAAGTTTCAAAATATTCTAAAGAAGAACTTATTGGTCAACGTCAAGATATTCTAAGATCCACTAAAATTCATCCTCCTAGTTTCTATGCAGACTTGTGGAATGTAATTTCCAAGGGAAAAATTTGGCATGGAGAAATTTGTAACACTACAAAAGATGGAACTTTATTTTGGAATGACGTGACTGTAATTCCATTTTTAGACAAAGATGGAAAAATATCTGAATATGTTTCAGTTAGAAATGATATTACTGAACAGAAAAATCTCACTCAAAAATTGATTCATGCTGAAAGATTCAGTGCTATAGGAGAACTATCATCTAAAATGTCCCATGATATACGAAATCCTCTTTCAATAATACAAAATGAATTTGAGTTATTAAAACGAAAAAATATTATTGATGAAAAACATGTAGAAAGAATTAACAGTTCGATAAATAGAATCACTCATCAACTCAATGATGTATTAGATTATCTAAGAGATACCCCATTAGAATCAAAAAAATTCAATCTTTCGAATCTTTTAAGTAAAGTTTTAGCGTCATCGGATATTCCTTCTGGAGTAGAAATCAAAACATCAGATGATGAAATTTTTATGATTGGTGATGAAAGTAAAATGAATGTTGTATTAATCAATCTAATTTACAATGCTATACAAGCAGTTGGTGATGTTGGAGAAATAGATGTTTCTATATCTAAGACTAACACGGATGTGATAATCAAAGTAACAGATTCTGGTCCTGGAATTACTATCAAGCCACTTGAAAAAATATTTGATCCACTAATCACATCAAAGCAAAAAGGTACGGGATTGGGACTTGCAAGTGTAAAAAATATAATAAGTCAGCATAATGGAACTATTTCTGTAAGTAACAATCCTACTACATTTATAATTAAAATTCCACAAAGTGAAGAGAATGACAACAGTAGCAATAGTTGATGATGAAGTTGCATTAACTGAATTGTTTTCAGATCTGTTTGAATTGGAAAATATTGATGTAGTTGGAGTAGGATATGACGGCAAACAAGCTGTGGAATTGTGTTCAAAGCACAACCCTGATTATCTTATATTAGATTTGTCAATGCCGGAATTTGATGGATTTTATGCCCTTGAAAAATTACAAAATTCTACCACAAAGATAATTGTTACAACTGGATTAGTTGAAGAAAATATTTTGAATCAATTAAACCAATTTCCAATATTATCAATACTAAACAAGCCTGTTGATTTTAATGAAGTTTTGAAAGTTATGGCTCCGATCTGAGAATTTCATGCTAAATTATCTTGAATTAACTGGACAGATTACCTCAATGATTTATAAGACGATTATCGATTTTTGCACTTTATGGCAAAGGTATACGATGTTCCAGCAGATGTGTTGATAAAAAGACTAGCAGAAATTCTAAAGAATGAAGATATTCCTGCACCTACTTGGATTCCATTTGTAAAAACTGGGGCTCATGCTGATAAACCCCCACAAGAGAGAGACTGGTGGTATACTAGATGTGCATCAATAATGAGAAAAATTTACTTTCATGGTCCAATTGGAATTAATGAATTAAGAAAAGATTATGGTGGCGGTAAACCCTCTGGATATGGTGCTGCTCATCACAAAGATGCAGGTGGCGCAATTATTCGAAATGCTATTCAAGGATTAGAAAAACTTGGTTATTTAGAAAAAGTTGAGAAGAAAGGTAGAATCATTTCTAAAAATGGGATGCAAAAACTAGATAGACTGGCTACTGAAATTCTCAAAGAACTAATTGTTGTAAATCCTCAATTGAAAGTTTACACATAGATTCAAAATGAGTTTCCCAGAATCTAATGAAGAACCTCCTTACGATAATAAGAATAAAGAATTATCTCAACAAAAAGAACAGATTCTAAAACGAATTCTTTCACCTGAAGCCAGACTGAGACTAAACAATATCAAAATGGTAAAATCAGAATTATCTGATCTAGTTGAACAGTATCTGATCGGAATGGCAACCCAAGGTAAACTTCCAGGCCAAATATCTGATGATCAACTCAAGCAAATATTACTATCAATTCAGCAACCAAAACGTGATTTTAAGATAAATCGCGTTTAATCCAGAAAAAATATAATTATAGGTAGTGTGTGGCTTATTTCATGAAAGCAGTAGTATACAATGAATATGCACCAGATGATAATTATGCTAAAATCCTCAAAGTCCAGGATATAGATGAACCAAAACCAAAAGCAGATGAGGTAATTTTTACCAATAAAGCATCTGCCCTAAATTATAATGATATTTGGGGAATGAGAGGAGTGCCAGTTGCAGTTCCACTTCCACATGTTTCAGGTTCAGATGTAGCTGGAGATGTTATTGCAGTAGGAGAAGATGTACAAAATTTCAAAGTTGGAGACAGGGTAGTTTCTCATTCAAATCTTGCATGTAGAGTTTGTAAAGCATGTACTGATGGAAGAGAATTTGACTGTACTCGAAGACAAGTTTGGGGTTTCCAAACTGGACCACTTTGGGGTGCATATTCTGAACAAATTCATTTACCAGAAGTTAATGTTTCAAAAATCCCTGATAGTGTATCATATGAAGATGCAGCAGCAGCTTCAATGACCCTTCTAACTTCATGGCACATGTTAGTTGGTAGAGCTAACATTACTCCAGGTCAAACAGTACTCGTAATGGGTGGTGGTTCTGGAGTTGGAAGCTTTGCAATTCAAATTGCAAAATTATACAACTGTGATGTAATTGCAACTGCTAGTCCTGACAAATTAGATAAATGTCTAGAACTAGGTGCAGATCATGCTGTCGATCATAGAAAAGACGATTGGCAAAAAGAAGTCTTTAAGATTTCTAAAGAAATTTCAAAATCAAAAGGTGAAGCACCTGGAATTGATATTGCATTTGATCATATTGGTCAAACTCACTTCAACAAGCAACTAACCTTACTGAAATACGGTGCATCACTTGTATCATGTGGTGCAACAACAGGTTATGACGCACAAATAGATCTTAGACACATATTCTTCAAAGGAATTAACGTCTTAGGTTCAACACAAGGAACAAAAGCAGAACTTGATCAAGGTCTTTACTGGATGGGTCAAGGAAAACTAAAATCCATAGTTGACTCCGTATACACATTTGAACAAGCCGCAGAGGCTCACACAAAAATGTTAGACGGTAAATTCTTTGGCAAAATCTTAATGAAGCCTGAAGGCGCTTAGTCATTTAATGACTCAGCTCTTCAGAAGTCTCATTTTTGTTCCTGGCAACAACTCCAGGTTTCTTGAAAAAGCTAAAGGCCTTCAAGCTGACATTGTTTGTTTTGATTTAGAAGATTCAGTCCCCAATGTTGAAAAATCTAATGCACGAAAACAAATCAAAACCGCTCTAAAATCCCGAAAATTATACAAATCTTCAATTTTTGTGAGAACAAATTCTCCAAGTTCTGGAAAAATTCCTGCAGATCTTAAAGAAATTGTTCAAAAAGGGATTGATGGAATTGTCATTCCAAAAGTAAACAATGTCAAAGAGATGAAAAAAATTGAAAAAACTCTTTCTGGTTTAGAAAAATCTAGAAAATTAAAACCAATTCAAATTATTCCTTCAATTGAATCTGCAGAAGGAGTAGTCAACACATATGAAATTGCATCATTTGGGAAAAGAATCTCTGCAGTAGTTTTTGGTGTCTTTGATTTGTTAAATGATCTGGGAGTAGAATATACAAAAAATTCTGAAGGGGAAAAATATTCTAGAAGAAAAATACCTGTTGATGCACATGCAGCAGGAGTGGCAGTCATTGATTCAATTTGGCAAGATCTCAAAGACACTAAAGGATTAGAAAAAGACTGTAAATTAGGAAAAAGTTTAGGCTATACTGGGAAAAGTATCATACATCCTGATCAAATTTCTATCGTACACAAATCATTCCATCCAAATAAAAGCGAAATATTATGGGCTGATAAAGTATGCAAAATCTATCTAAATTCAACAAAGAAAGGAAAAGGTGCAACTACAGTTGATGGAAAAATGATAGATGAAGTACATTTCAAGCAGGCAAAAGCACTCTTAGAACTTGTTAAGTAATTATTTCCAATTTTTATCTATTCAAGTAATTTTAGAATAGATTTCATGCTGGAACTTTTTTCAAACATCTTTTTACTAATAACTCCCGTAATCTCAATTTTTCCTTTTTTAATATCTAGTTTAATTTCTTGTAAAACACATCGAAGTTTTGATATTTTTTTACTTTCACTGAGAATCTTTCCTGATTCAATTAATAATCCATTAAGAATTAAATTTTCAATTTTTCTATATCCTGATGTTTTAGGAACTTTGGATTCTTTGAGAATTTGTGGAATGGTGTATTCATTTTCTAAAAGACATGAAATTATTTTCCTTGATTCAATTTCACCAAACAATTCTAAAATCAAATTTTTCAGATCAGAATCAAGTATGGTTATTGAATATTTTTCACCATTATTTTTAATTTTGATAATTTTTTCAATACAATCTTTTTCAAATTTTTTGACATCTAAATTTGAGTTATTTTTAAGAACTTTTTCAAATTTATCAAAATTTTCTATTGCTAGTTTTATAGACATGCCGTGTTCTAAAAATAATTCTCTCTCAACTTTTTTTAGAATTTCTAAATCAAGTTCTTTTTTAATTTCAGCCGATAATGATGACGAAATCATTCTATCAATACCTGCCATGTATATTGCCATTTAATGGAAAATATTAAAGCACTGCTCCATTTACCATGCTTGGGATGATAAAATCAGTAATAGTCATTGATGATGATGAGGATACAGTTAGACTATTTACTGAAATTCTTGAAGAAAATGGTGTCAAAGTTGTTGGTAATGGATTTGATGGAGTTACCGCTGTTAAATTATTCAAAAAAACTAAACCCGATGTTGTACTAATTGATCTAAATATGCCAAATGGCAGTGGATTTTATGCTATAAAAAAAATTCACGAGATTAATCCTAAGGCAAAAATTATTGCAATAACTGCTGATGGAAGTTTTTCAACTGAAGAAAAATTAGAAAAATTAGATGTACCTTTGGTTCAAAAACCGTTTAAAATGGATCAAGTGCTTTCCATGATTCAAAATTAAGTTTTCCCAAAACTGGAACTTTTCATATAATGTTATATTCTAAAATTACTATGTTCTTATTGATACATATGAGTAAACGTGTTACAATCATGATTGATGATGATCTAGACAAGAAACTAAGATTGCGTCAAGCAAAAATGATTCAACAAGAACAAACATCTTACAGTTATTCCAAAGTTCTAAATGAATCACTACGTAAAAATCTAAAATAACTTAAGATCTTTTTCATTTATTCTTTTTAGAATAGGTTAAAGATGATGATTTTTAGATAAATTATAGTAAAATGGTTGATCTTCTTGATCCTTCAAATGTCATAACTAGAATGTTTAATGCCCAAAAATACAATGAGATGTATGAGTATTGTAAAAATTTACTAGA
>JBFIEJ010000067.1:0-6364 GCA_041603475.1 Candidatus Nitrosopumilus sp.
CAGACCTATTGTAATCATTGATGATAGTGAGGCAATTGCTATGAAATTGAAAAACTATTCTGAAAAATTAGGTTATTCTGATATTCATGTATTTCATAATGCCAAAGATGGTTTGAAGGGATGCAAAAAAATTTTTTCAGAAAATAAAGACCCTGTAATTCTGCTTGATATGGGATTGCCGGATCAAGACGGTGATGTTGTTGCGACAAAATTACTTAAAGAAAAAGTGCATTTGCAAATTGTTGTAATTACAGCTGATGAGAAATCTACATCTAGAGTAAACAAAACAATCAGTACAGGGGTTTCTGCATTTATTCAAAAACCTTTCACGATTGATGAGGTAAAAAAAGCAATTGATGTGGCAGAATCTGAATATAATTTACTACAATAATAATAACGACATGTTGAGAATGTTTACATCTTTGATGTCGATCTCATTAATTCTATAATCAATTAATTCTTCAGAAAACTTTTCAACTATTTTCTGAGAAGTGTTTGATTTTTCTGAATTCACTTGAATAATTACTAGCATATTCCACTCTCCCTCCATGTTTGCTACCATCAAGTAATTATCTAATTTTGTGATAAAGTCCTTGATTGAATCTTTAACTGCCTCTAAAGATTTTGATGGTTTTAATTTCATTAAAACAACTTGATATTCATTAATTCCTGAAACATCCGTCAAAACTGCTTTGTATCCTTTAATGATGCCACTTTTCTCTAATCTTTCAATTCTTTTTCTAATTGTTCTATCTGATACGTCATGGCCTGATTTTTTTAATTCCGAAGCTATCTCTTTTGAAGGGGTTCTGGCATTATTGTTTAGAATCTCAATAATCTTCTGATCAACCTTATCTAGATTAGACCATTGATCTTCACTCATAAACGACTAAAGTTGTAATGCCTTTTGAATTTTTGGTTGGTATTATACTAACATCCATGTATTCCTCTAAATTATTCAGAAAACCATCCTGATTCTAAAACTGTCTTGTCCTCTTCTTCTCCAACATTTGTTGCAAATCTCCATATAGTTTGAGCATTAGTATTCATCTTCTCCTTTATTTTTAAGAGAGATTCAAGTTCTGAATCTAAATTTTGATCTGCATTTCCACATTCTTTACAGAATTTACATTTCTCATCTAATGACATGGGTTGTGATTCTATAAGCGGATATGCTCTGCAAGCAAGTGGCCTGTCATTGTAAATTTTGCATGGGAATCCACCATGTGGAGATTTACCTCCACTTTGTGTATCCAAGAATGGACATGTATTGCCATTTTTTTCAATTCCCATTAATTGATAAGCCAAAATTTTTGTAGGGTCTGACTCTTTATTATTTGAAATTCCAATTCTTGGCAGAATTTTAATTTCAATATTATTACTGTCTGCCAATTCTTCTATTCTTTCTTTTTCTTCAGGTAGAATCAAGACTCCGATTTTCCCAAATTTTTTACTTGGGTAATACTCTCTTTCAATGCAACACTGAGAGCATTCTTCTATACAATGAAACTCCATTATTGAAACTGTGTTTTGATGGATAAAATCCCTTGCGGATTTGATTAAGGCATGTCAAAAACCCTACCAGTTATATGCTCATAATGATAATTCTACTCATGGGAAAGCGCCAAGTAAAAAATGAAAGTGCCCTAAAGGAGATTCGTCTTCCTGAAGAAGGTGAGCTATTTGGCCGTGTCCTAAAGATGCTTGGAGGGGAAAACGTCATGATAAAATGTACTGATAACATTACACGTCGTGGCAGAATCAGAGGAAAACTAAAACGCAGAGTTTGGATTCGAGATAATGATATTGTAATTATTGCCCCTTGGGATTTTAAAGAAGATGAGAGGGGAGACATTGTTTGGAGATTCACTTTGCCTCAAGTAGAATGGCTAAAGGAAAATAACCACATTCCAAAAGATTTCTAGTATTTTTTTGCCTTTTACTTGATGTATCTTTGATGACTTAGTTAATATAGTGAATAAGATTCTCAAGAATCAAATGGAACAAGGTACCGTAAAATGGTTTAACCGTACTAAGGGCTTTGGTTTTATCGAAAGAGAATCTGGTGAAGATCTATTTGTTCACAAATCAGATGTTGATGGATTCATCAATGAAGGCGATAAAGTCGAGTTCGAAGTGGGCGAAGGTAAAAAAGGACCAGCAGCTCAAAAAGTCAAGAAATCAGCATAGGCAATAGTTTTTTAATTTAAGACTTCATCTTTGTTTTCTTAAATCAGTCTATCTTTTTATTATTTTTAAAATATATTTACAGAAAAATTTGTGGTCCCAAGCGAAGGAATTGAACCTTCGACAACCCGGTTTCTGTATGCCTGATATGCTGTTTTTCGGTCAGCCATCTAAAGCCAACAACTACAGCCGGAAGCTCTACCAGGCTGAGCTAGCTTGGGACAAAAAAAACGATGGTCTCTGCTATTAAAAAACTATCGTAGGTTGATTAGTTCTATGATCGAACGATCTCTATATGCATAAATACCCTTGAAAGTTTTTGTTGATCTGTGTCTGAACTAGCACTATCATACTCTGGATACGTTTGTGCTCCATACTTACATAATCATGAATCAGTTGAGCTAAAAGAGTCATGGATTAATTCTAAAAATATAGAGAAATTATTTTTTGTAACTGGGACATTTTCATCTGAAAGCAAACCATATTTTTCTGATTCTACAAATCATTATCTGCTAGCCAAATTCAAAGACAATGCTGCAATATCTAAAGATCTAACCAAACATAACCAAGACAAGACTTCGTTTGTTTTTAACATCAAAGATGACTTGTTTCAACGAGAAGTTCAAGGTGATACCAATTTTGTCTCAGTTTATTATTTGGAATATGGGGAAGACAGTCAAGACCTTCAAGACATTGCAAATTTACTCTTAAAACGAGATAAAATAGAGAAAGCCGGCCTTGGAAACATGGATACCTTTTGTACTACTCCTTCTAAATTCACATTTCCTTACTCTGAAAATGTTGTGGTAATCGAGGTTGCAAGTGAGAAGAGTCATCAGAGTGTCAAAAAGTACTGTGAGCAAACACGACGTGATGTAAATAGAAAAGGATTCACAATGACAAATTTGATGAGTCTATCTATTCTTGATCAACTAAAATAGAAAATCCAATTAAAATCAAAAATTATTTTATGATGATTACTAAATGCTCTATTGGATCTTTTCAATAATTCTTTTGAGTAAAGTTAAATATTCCTCTTTAACCTGTTTTTTCATGAGTAAACCATCTGATCTTGGTTCATTAAAAATTGGCTCTTACATTCTATTACCACACTCAGATCAACCAAGCGGTGAACCATGCAGAATTGTTGAATATGATACATCAAAGCCCGGAAAGCACGGAGCTGCAAAAGCTAGAATTGTTGCAGAAGGTATCTTTGATGGTCAAAAAAGACCACATGTGGGTCCAGTCAGCATGCAAATTCATGTTCCATTAATTAACAAAAAAGTAGGACAAATCATCTCAATTATCGGTGATACCGTTCAAGTAATGGATTCAGAATCCTTTGAGACCATTGATATTGTTTTGATAGATGATGAAGTCAAAGGAAAATTAGAAAATGGACAAAACGTAGAATATTGGGTTGTAATGGACAAAACTAAAATCATGCGCGTTAAGAATTAATGCGGATGCTGATGATGAGCGGAAAAGCCGTCTGAATGTTGATGAGGATTATGAGTAATGAAGCATCCTTTTTCAACAAATCTTACAAGTTTGTTGAATTGAATATTTTTTAGATTATGAAACTAGCTTCTCTTTTTTCAGGTGGAAAAGATAGCACTTTTGCAATTTACTTGGTTCAAAAACAAGGTCATCAAATTTCTTGTCTTCTAAGTGTACTCCCAAAATCCGATGAAAGTCATTTGTTACATCACCCAAACATGCGATGGACTGGATTGCAATCCGAATCTATGAGGATTCCTCAAATTACAATTGTATCTGAATCCGATGATACAGATGATGAATTAGTTTTATTGGAAAAATTACTAAAACAGGCTAAAAAAGAGTACCAAATTGAAGGACTAGTTCATGGTGGAATCAAAAGTAAATTTCAAAAAGAAAAATTTGAAACAATTTGTTCAAAATTAAATTTAGAGTCAATCTCACCACTGTGGGATGCTGAACCAATTCAATACATGAATGATTTAGTTGATTCTGGGTTTGAATTTATTATGACTAGTGTAACATCTGATGGATTGGATGATTCATGGTTGGGAAAAATAATTTCTAAATCTGATATTATTACTTTACAAAAACTTTCTGAGAAATTTGGATTTAATTTAAATTTTGAAGGTGGTGAATCAGAAACATTCGTTGTAAATTGTCCAATGTTTTCAAATCCAATCAAAATCATTAAATCTAAAAAAAAATGGGATGGGTATAGAGGAAGGTTTGAAATAGTGGATGCGGAGTTGAATTACAATGCTTGATGGACTAAAGAACAGTCTTGGTGATGCAATCAAAAAGATCGTAAAATCCTCTGGAATTGATGAGGAACTAATCAAAGAATTATCTAAAGATGTTCAAAGAGCACTATTACAATCAGATGTAAATGTTAGGTTGGTCCTTGAGATAACAAAACATCTAGAGGAAAGAGCACTAAATGAGACTCCTCCACCTGGACTTTCACGAAAAGACCACATTGTTAAAATTCTCTATGATGAACTCTCAAAATTACTTGGAAATGAATCAGATTTTGATTTCAAACCTGATAGACAAAACAAGATAATCTTACTTGGAATTCAAGGAAGTGGGAAAACTACAGTTGCATCAAAACTTGCAAAGTTTCTGACTAGACAGGGTTACAAAGTAGGAGTAGTAGGAGCTGATACCTATAGACCAGGGGCTCTTGTTCAACTAAAAACAATGTGTGAGAAATCAGGAGTTGAAGTTTACGGTGAAGAAAATAACAAAGATTCTCCAAATATTGTTAAAAATGGTTTAAAGCATTTTGCAGGACAACCCCTCGATGTAATCCTGATTGACACTGCAGGACGTCACAAGGAAGAAAAAGATTTACTTGAAGAGATGGATAGAATTAACAAAGTAGCAGATCCTGATTTAGCATTACTAGTTATTGATGGAACAATTGGTCAGCAGTGTTTTAATCAAGCAGAAGCATTTCACAAAACAATTCCTGTGGGTGGTGTAATTGTTACAAAACTTGACAGTTCAGCAAAAGGTGGTGGTGCACTTGCAGCATCAGCTGCTACTGGTGCACAAATTATGTACATTGGTACCGGCGAACGTATTGATGATCTAGAAAAATTCTCTCCAACTAGATTTGTTGGACGACTACTTGGAATGGGTGATATTCAAGCTGTACTTGATTTGGCAAAACGTTTGGAAAATGAAGGTGATGATGTTCGAATGAAAAGAATCTCTAGTGGTAAAATGAACATGGATGATTTCTTTTATCAACTTGAAGAAGTCACAAAGGTTGGCTCCTTACAGGGAATTCTTGAGAGTATGCCTGGACTCTCAGGAATGGTAAAAGATGATCAAATTAATCAAATGGAAGGCAGAGTTTCAAAATGGAGATACATTATTCAGAGTATGACCAAAGATGAGAAAGCAGATCCTGATTTGTTAAACTCTTCTAGAATCAAAAGAATTTCTCGTGGTTCTGGATGGCCTGAAGGAGAAGTTAAAGAACTAATTAAAAATTACAAAAATTCCAAAAATATGATGAAGGCATCTAAAGGTCGCCAGATGCAAGGTACGCTTCGAAGAATGGGATTGGGATAACTACTCAAAAATTACATCTAGCATGTCTAACTATCAAAAAGTAATTCCTCTTGCAAATACAATATCAAAAAAATACAAACTCTGTGATCAATGTTTGGGAAGGTTGTTCTCAAAAAAATTGTGTTTGTCATCAAACAAAAATCTTGGAAAAAAATTACAAACTAGAACAAAATCTTCAGGTTCTTGTTATATCTGTAAAAACATCTTTGAACATCTTCATTATTTTTTAAAATTAATGCTAGAATCATCATCTGATTATTCCTTCAAGTCATTTAGCGTTGGTGCAATTGTAAAGCCCTCCATTGTTGATCGTGATGATAATATCCGCTCTCAATACAAACTAAAGGGTATTGATAGCATAAAGACTGACATTACAAAAGAATTAGCAAAGATGTTTTCAAAAAAAACAAAGACACCTCTTGATTATTTTGATTCAGATGTCACATTTACTGTTAATCTAAAAGATGAATCGTGTCAAATACGTTCAAAATCCATTACTCTGTCTGGCAGATATGTAAAATCAGTAAGAGGAATTCCTCAAAAACAAAAGTCTTGTGATAATTGCGGTGGCAAAGGTTGTCGAATATGC
>JBFIEJ010000068.1:0-6342 GCA_041603475.1 Candidatus Nitrosopumilus sp.
AATTGTTCCAACTCGGAAAGGCTTTTTATTAACTCTGATGGATTTATCCAAAAGTGCCTTGGTAGCTCAGCCTGGTAGAGCGAACGCCTCGTAAGCGTTAGGTCGTGGGTTCGTACCCCATCCAGGGCTTTGTTTTGTAAATTAATTAAAAATGAATAGAAAATTTCTAAGAGTTTGACTCATCGAAGGTTTCAATATCTGTTTCTAATTCTATTCCTAAACCTTCCCACCATTGTTTAATTTGATCCGTCATACTCCCCTCATAATTTACGTTGAATTCTCCTTTATAGATCTGTCGGTTGATTAACTATTGATCATATCTTAATAATTTCTTTAAAAATTCTAATTTTCTTTCTCTTCTTTTTTTCTTTTCATCTTTCTATAGATGATTATCAATAGTGCCCCACCTGCACAACCCCAAAACAAATCTGATGTTCCACTTCTTATTCCATATGGTTCAAAGACACCTACAAATCCTAATGTCATAATTGCCACAAGAGCTATTCCTATTATTTCAAGCATTTTTGTCATAATTATTCTATTATCAGTTCGTCAAATCAAAAAGATATATGGTTTTGTAAATCACTTATCCTGTGGACAAATATCTTGTTGTAATTCTGATTTTTATGGTTGTGGGAATGCCAATTTCGTTTATTGACCCCAGTACTGGTGAATTTAGAGAGGAACCATTAATTGGATTATTTTATGCCTCGATTGCAGGGATAATTATTATTGTGTTCTACAGTGGATACAAAGAAAGAAAAGAACGACAAAAAGCAAATGCAAAAAGAAGATCTAGAAAATAGATTCTATAATTCTAATCCAAATGATTCTGCAATACTAGAGAAATTTACATAAGAATCCAAATATTGTCTTCCCTTTGCAGTAATTACAAATGTGTTCTTTCCATCAAATTCAATTTTGTTAATTAGTCCTGCACCTGTAAGATTCTCTAAAAATTTAGATAATCTTGAATGTGATAAGTTTGCCTTTGTCAGAAGAGATGTAGTTTTGATACCTTCTTGTCCGGACTGTTGGGTGGCAGTTAGTAAATCTGCAACAATTTGCATACTTGTCCTATAGGAAACCATACGTAGTCTATCTAAAACTCAGATATAAGGGTATTACCACTGATTCAGATCAGATAAATAAGCTCTGGCCTGATTTTCCAGCAATGTCTTCACAATCATCTATTCCATGGTTTGATGACTTTGTTGGGGTTGCTTATCGTTATTATGATCTTAGAATGAATGTTGTGCCTCTTGTTACAGACAGAAAAGAATCTGCCTCTATTTGGCATGATACCATCCACTGGTGGCTAGATCATTCCATTAAAGTTCGCTTTGTAGAGACTGGTAATGATTATTGGTTTATCATGGGTGCTGATTCTCAAAAACCTGCATCTAATTTTTCTTTTTACAAAATACTGCCAAAGTCTGAAAATTATGAACGATTTAAGAAAGGACATGGTGGTGAGGCTTATCTTAGATTGGGAGTTTACACAAAAAAATCACTCAGTGATGTGAAAAAAGATTCTGTTTGTGATTGTGGTCATGAAGCCCAAGACCACGATGAGGGTGATGATGATGTATGTCTCTATAAAAAATGCAATTGCAAAAAATTTTCTAGTTTTCAAGTCAATTTACTAAAAAGAAAAAAAACCATTACAGATATCGTATTTTTAGAAGAAAAAGATGTAAAAGACGATACACTTGCTTGGAATTGTCTAAATGTTAACAAATATTCAAAATCTCACTAAATCAATCTAAATGCTTGTTTACTCTAACATGTTCTCCTGGATAATGCTCATTGAGTTTTTTTGAATAACACTTGCCACATATCATTCCTTCAATTCCCCATTCTTCCATTGGATTGAAATGAAAATGAATTTTCTCATTACAAATTGTACATTTATCTTTTGATCCCAAACTGTTAAAGCTCTTTTTAATCGATATAAAAAACATTCTAGAAAATCTATGCTCAGAAAAATCATGTTAAATATTACTGGTTTGTAATGCTTTTAGGTAGCTAGTCTGACCAATGTAAACCTCCTGCAAGATTTTTACTTGGTTGGACTACTGCCTATGAAATTAAAACAAATTATTTGCCAGTTTTTTTAAAGCAATGATCTCATCTTCTTCCTGTCTAATTTTTTTATCAATTACTCGAAGCATTGAATCATTCCAAACATGTTGAGAGAAGAAGTTATGCTTTGTATTTGCTAATTCAATCTCATCATCAACTACTGTATCTTCAAGAAATTTAGTAACAATTACATCTGTAATCTTTAAAATTCTTGAATTAAGTTTGAAACTACGAAAAATTGGCTCTATTTTTCTTATATCTGCCTTGAAATCCCCTTTAGAATTTAGAATTTGTTTGTGAAGTATTCTGAAATAAACTGCAACAAAAAACAAAGTCGCATATCTTTTAGTTTTATGGTTCCCCTGTTTTCCATACTTTAATGATTTTTTTGCAAATTCTTTTACAAGATATGGATAAAGTAAAATTCTATAATCGTCCTTAAGATTGTCATTAAAAATATCATCATATTTACTTCCTCTTGGTAAAAATTGAGCAGGGGAACTATATGCTTCAGTGGGTCTCTGTTCTATCCCTGCAACAAGTGATTGGATAGCATCTTTAGCAACAATTACTTTTTTGTGATTATCTGGAAGATAGTTGTTGTATGTAGAATCTCCAACATATTCTGATTGCTTTGATTTTGATTTTGTATCAAAAGAACCTGCTTGAATTTCATAGAAATAACCAGAATTTTTTAATTGTGATTTTATAGATTTGTGAAAATCCATTAGTGAAACAAGATCTTTTCCTCTAACAGAATTTTGAGAATTTCTATATTTTGTAATATTGTTTTGCTCTTGTTCATCATCTGCTTTTATAATTGTGACCGTCATGGAACCCTCCATATTTTTAGTTCTCTTTGAATGATCGAGAATTGAATTTGATGTTTGAGCCCCATTAACAATTTGTGGTGCATGAAGCTCAATCAAATTTTCACCCAACTCAGAAAAATCACTTACAACAATTGTAATTCCATTATTGTAATAGAAGAATTTCCCAGGATTACCTTGCAGTGTTTCACGTAGTCCTTTGTTAACAGTTGTCTTAAATTGCATCCATTGCCTAATATTTGATTCAAAAACATAATCTCTATTTTTACTTACAAAATCTGTTAGTTCACGTAGCTTTAAAATTCCTAATATTGTATTTTCATGTCTAAGCATTCTCTCTAATTTTATAGCTGATTTTTTTCCCGCTGCAGGTTTTTTAATTCTATCCCATAATTTTTGAATAATTTTTTCCTCATCTATGATTTCAACTAAATCATCGTTATAATCTACTTTTTGATCTGTAACATAACAACATTTTATTTTGAGATTTTTTTCTTTAATTTTTGTTACAAGTTGGGCCAATTCAGGCCTCATTTTAGTTACATCTTTTGAGAGTAATCTTTTGGCATCTTCTTTGAATTTTGCTATTGCTTCTAAAGAATGAGAAGTACCATATTTTGATTGAAAGAGTCTAATTGTATTATCTGAAAAATCCACAGGTAAATAAGCATCTATTCCAAGATCATTTGCTCCATCAACTATTGCATCTGCCGCATCATCCTCAGTGGCCTCAAAAACTCTTGTTAAGACCCATTGAAGGAAATTATTTCCTTTTTCAACTTCACTTTTTGAATTTTCTGCATATTCATGTATACTTCCTCTGATATTTTCTGAAAACCCTTCTAATGGTGTACTGGAATTTTTTTGAACTAATAATGTATGTGAACCAGGAATGTATTCTAATAATCCATTTCCATTATGAGACATTTATTTTTCTAATATGCTATATATTTAGAGAATTGGGTAATTATGTAATAACTCTACTAGATGTGATATGAATTGATAAAAAAAATAATTGCTTTAGGCTCGACAAGTATTGTGATTTTAATAGTAATATCAATTTTGTATTCTGATAATTTGTCTCAAGAAGAATCTAATGAACCAATGGTGGTAAAAGGTGACGTAATAATGCCTACTAAAGTTTCTCGACCAGGATGCGAACTTGATGACCGATGTTACATCCCATCTATAATTACTGTTGAAAAAGGAAAAGAAGTGACTTGGGTAAATGAAGATTCAGCCTTTCATAGTGTTACTTCCGGTTTTTATGATGCACCAACTGATTTTTTTGATAGTGGATACTTGGATCCATTTGAGTCATTCACAGTAGTTTTTAATGAAAATGGAGAATACGATTACTTCTGTACACTTCATCCATGGATGGATGGTAAAGTAATTGTTGAATAAAGGTACCCGAGGGAGTCGAACCCCCTTGTATAAGCTTTGCAGGCTCACGCATAACCGTTCTGCCAGAGTACCGTTTTAAAAAACACAAAATGAATAATTAAACTCTTTAGATTAGAATTTGCTAAATGGTTTAGATGCTAATTTCACATCTTCACCTTTCACCGTTTTTCTTCCTGCATGATTGGCCATATCAACGGCACTTTTTGCAATATTGTTTCCAATCTCTTCGATAATTCTTCTTAATTCATCAGCTGACTCATCACTAACCCTTTCTGCTCCTGCTTTTTTCAATATTCTATACATGGCAGACAATCCCAACTCTGATGATTTCATAAATTCTGTTTTACTATTTTCCGAAAAAAGATAATGAGTGAAAAAATATCACTAAGGAATCGATTTATACAGACTATTTTCTGAATTCTTAAAGTAATGGTATGGTATTATGATTCCCACATTCATTTATCTGATCCAGAATATTCCGATTACATTCAATTAATTTTCAAGCAAATGGAAGCCCTAAAAATTAAAGCATGCTGTGTTTCAATGGATAATGAAAATTCTCTTCAGACTTTAAAACTTGCAAATCAAAATGATCTTGTACTTCCATTTATTGGAATACATCCAGAATGTGCAAATGATGATCTTGAATTAATGACAAATTTAATTGAAGAAAATCATGAAACTATATCGGGAATAGGGGAAATAGGTTTAGATCCAACATATATTCAAAATGATAACGATAAAAAAACTCAAAAAATTGTTTTTGAGACATTACTTTCATGTGCAGAAAAATATGATAAACCCGTATCAATTCATTCAAGAAAAAGTCTTGATGATATTTTACAAATTATGACTTCATACAACACAAAACATGCTTTACTTCATTGGTTTGATGGAAGTAAAAAACAACTACAGAAAACTATGGAAATGGGATTTTTTGTTTCATATGGACCAGTAATGGTTTATGCAAATGATAAACAGACACTGATTTCTAAAACTGACAAATCAAAAATTCTTGTTGAAACTGATGGTCCTGTTAGATTTTCAAGATGCTTCGAAATGAAATCTGGCCAAATAGGGTTTATACCAAGTGTAATTTTCTCTGCTTCAAAAATTCTTGAAATGACCTTTGATGAAACTGTTTTAATGTTAGAGAAAAACTCAAACTCCTTTCTTGGAATATAGGTATAAAATACCCTAAATTGGTTAAGGCAGTAGTGGATAGAATTAAGCGTCTCTCATACGAAGTACTGGATTCACACAAATCAAAATTTGGTGAAGATTTTGCAGATAATAAAAAAATCCTAGATCAAATTTCCATCATACGCTCAAAGGGCCTAAAAAATGAGATAGCAGGTTATATCACTAAATTTATCAAAAAAGAAATTCGTGAAGAAAAATTCAAACAATCTCAAATATTATCTTCTGAAACAGAAGAAATAGAAAATTTAGAATCTGAAACTCCAGCAGTGGCAAGTAATTCTGAAGAAACTCCAACTGAAACAGTTGTGGAAACTCCTGTTGAAGAAACATCTGAAATAATTGAAAACAAAACTGAATAGAAAACTAATATTTTATTTTATCAATTCTGATTTAGATTATTATGATTAGAGTCAAATTTGTAGGGGGAGCAAAAAAGTCCTTCTTATCAGATCAATTACAGATTGAAAAATCAAATATCACAATCAGAGAATTAATTGATTTGCTATTGCAAATAAAACCTGAAAATACCCCTGAACTTGATCCTGAAAATATACTCATTGCTGTAAATGGAGCAGATTCATCGGCAATTAATGGGAAAGATACGGTGATAAAAGATAATGATAATGTTAGCATTATTCCTGTAATTCATGGTGGTTCTTCAAAAAAACTTAATTTTGAAATATCAAAAAAACAAATTCAGATTATTGAAATTAATGCTAAAAAAATTAATGATGATAAA
Source organism: Candidatus Nitrosopumilus sp. (assembly GCA_041603475.1). Taxonomy (GTDB): domain Archaea; phylum Thermoproteota; class Nitrososphaeria; order Nitrososphaerales; family Nitrosopumilaceae; genus Nitrosopumilus. Next base: position 6,265 of record JBFIEJ010000068.1, read on the forward strand.
TTTTTAGATAAATTAAGGAAAAACTACCCAACAATTAAGATTCAGGCAATTTCAAGTAATTTTATTTTAAATTCTTAT
>JBFIEJ010000069.1:0-6134 GCA_041603475.1 Candidatus Nitrosopumilus sp.
ATGTCTTTGGAGATTTTTTTCTAATTATTTGTGATTTAAAGACTGCAAGATACAAGGCAGTCCCACTAATGCCTACAACTGTTGCAATGACATCTCCTGCTAGAAGATATGTAGTTCCAACAAGGGAGGCAAGCAATCCACCAGAGTATGCCATCTGGGCACCTGTTGTTTTTGATTTCACTTGCTGTTTTATTATTTTTGGAGGTGCCTCTACAACTTGTGGCCTAATCCTTTCTTGCCTCTCAACTATTTTTGGAATAATTTGTGGTCTGATAATTTTTGCTTGATTTATCTTTCTTGGCTCTTGTAAAACTTGAGGTTTGACTATTGGAATCTTTTCAAAGCATCTTTCATGAAACCAAAAATTATTCTTTCTAACTGATTTTTCATCTAACTGAATATCTAAATCACATTGGTAGCATTTAATCAAATCCTCTGAGGGTACTGTCTGAGAAATAATTTCAGGTTCTGCAACTTTTACAATTGGTTGACATAATTTTATCATTCTCTGAATGTATAATTGATCAGATTTTGGCAAGTCTGCATCTTTCTTTAATTTTTCAATAATGTACAATGTCCTTCCATAGTCCCCCAGATCTCTTTCTAGACTCTCATTTAGTTTTTTTATGGTATCATATTTTTCCAATTATTCTTTTGATGATTTTTTTCAAGTAATTGTTTACGTATAAGCAAAATTCTCTTATCAGTCAAATAATTGTACGATCAAAAATACAAAAATCACTCTAAAATGATCTACAAATCTTCACCAAAGAATTTACTGATGTTAATTTCCTTTTGGAAATAACATGTAAACCATGAAAATCCATATTGAAATATCTAGGATTACTTGTCTTGCCCCTAGTTTTAGCAATTTTATTTACAGGATTTACCCCTCAATCATTCTCATCTGTAGAATCTGAGGCAAGAGAGGATATCCAAGCCGGGTGTCGTGATGGAAATACCCTAGTTCATAGATTTGCCTACAAGGATTATGTCTGTGTAAGCCCAGATACTGCAAAGAGATGGGAAGAACTTGGATTGGCTGAAATTCAAGGAGAATTTGAGGTAGTCGAAAAAACCCCCCAACCAATTAAACTAAAGCCACAATTTGAAGAAACTCCTCCACCTCCAAAGAAAACACCTACAGTAACTAATACTGAGACTGGTTGCAGAGATGGATACTCACTGGTCTTTCGATTTATTTATCATGATACATTTTGTACAAGCCCCTCAACTGCAGCTTCTTGGGAGAGATTGGGATTAGCTGAAATTATAGCTCATGCAAATCCTGCAAAAATTGTACCAGAACCACAAATAACTTCAGAACCAACTAGGTATGAAGAATCCGATTATGAAGATGACCGAGATGATGAAAACGAATTCAATGATGAAATTGAAACTGTTAATGATGTAGAAGAAAAGAAAACAATCATAGAAAAACCAATAAGAAAAACAACAACTGCAAATTATGTTTTGCCACCATACCCTGAACAATCATCAATTCATTCTGAAATACTAATTGCAAATGAACAGTGGTCTCCTCCTAGTGTTCACAAAGTAAATGATAGAATTTGGGTGGCAGTTGGTTACGATGTTGCAAATAGTATTATGATTGAAGGCAACAAGGGAATAATTATTATTGATACACTAAGCTCATACGAGTCTGCAAAAAAAGTTCTTAGTGAGTTTAGAAAAATTACTGAAAAACCTGTAAAGACAATAATTCTAACTCATGGTCACTTAGATCATGTTCAAGGGACAAAGGCTTTCTTAGAATCCGGTGATGGTGATGTTGAAATTGTTGCCCATGAGAGTATGCTTGATTTGTATCTAAATGAAAATGCCGCATTTGGAGCAATTAATGAAAAACGAGGTGCTTATGCTTCTGGATTACTTTTGCCTGAATCTGGAATTGATGAAAAGAACTTGGGTGTTTTTGCTCCTATGGTTCCAGGTTCTAACGGTTTTGTGCCTCCAACTCATACATTTTCCTCAGAATTTTCTCTTGACATTTCAAATGTTGGGATGGAGTTAATCCATGTTGGCGGTGAATCCTCTGATCAAATCTATGTTTGGCTTCCTGAAGATAAAGCATTGTTGACTGGTGATAATTTTTATCATATTTTTCCAAATATTTACTCAATTAGTGGCTCATACAGAGAGCCTATGAATTTTGTTCATGCATTTGATAAAGCATTACTAATGGAGCCGGATCATTTGATCCCTTCTCATTCAAAACCAATTAGTGGCAATGATAAAATTAAATCAATTTTGATTTCTACTAGAGATGCTACCCAATTTATCCATGACCAAACTCTACGGGGAATAGATAATGGATATACTGCCAATGAATTATCTCAAATGATTACTTTGCCAGAATGGTTTGAAGAACGTTCATGGTTAACACAGGTAAGAAGTGAAATTCCTTGGCATGTAAAACAAATCTATTATGAACAAGTTGGTTGGTTTGATGGTAATCCATCATCTCTTGTTTCTGTATCTGATGATGATAGGGCTAAAAAAATTATTGAAGGGTTTGGAGGAATTGATTATGTTTTAGATGAAATTAGAATGTTAATTGATAATGAGGATTATGTTTGGGCCTCTGAACTTGCAACATATGTCTTGCAAGTAGATCCTGATAATTCTGATGCTAAATCCCTCAAAGCATTTACTCTACGTGTTTTGGGTCAACAAATGATATCTTCTGATGGGCGTAACTGGGCTTTAACTAGTGCATTGGAGCTTGAAGGAAAAATTGATGTTGATAGTTTACCAACAAATTTTGATTATGAACAATTAAATGAAATTCCAATTGCAAATTTGTTAAAAATTTTACCTACAAAAATAAATCCTGAAAATCTTGATGAAGATGTTTTTGTGATAAACATTGTTTATCCTGATCTTGATCAGACATTTACTTTGTATTTTAGAAATGGTATATTGCTAATTCTTGATGAAACAAGTGATTCAGAAGATAGTACGATTACTCTTGATTCAGAAACACACAAGAAAATTTTATTTGGAAATATGAGTTTCATGGAAGGATTTCAATCGGGAAAAATTCAGGTTAATGGCAATCTTAATGAATTGGATAGGTGGATGACTTCTATAGAGCCATTGACTTTTGGCTCATCTGGAATGCGTGATTAATTTTATATACTTTCGACAGATAATGATTAATACTTGACCTGTTTAATATAGGTTGACCTAGATATGATGGGACAACATGAACCTGTAAAAGACAGACATGAGCGTGAAAGAATAATTTTTCAGTGTATCAAAGATAATCCAGATTTACATCATAATGGGCTCATAAAATTAGTAGTTCCAGAATTTATGGCAAAAGCAACATTTGAGAAAACTCGAGACTCCCTATTGGATAAAGAAATCATCACAATAGAAAAAAAAGGTAACATGAAATTTTATCGCCCAACTGAAAATTATGAATTAAAATCACTTCATCTCATAGAACGAAAAACAAATAATTTGTTTCATGACATTAAAATGAAAATAAAAAAAATAGAAACTGACTATCCTCACAAAGATATTGATGAAAAGATTGATCTTGCAACATCACTACTTAGGGGTTTGATACAAACTGATAATGGTTTTACAATTTTGGATTCGTCAAAAAATCCCCAAAAGACACTATATCGAGATGAACATTTGACTATACAACAATTAATTTTTCAAATATTTGAGGTAATCCGAAATGACAGGGATTCAGAAATATTGTTTCCAGCAGTAATGAGTTATCTTGGTATTGAAATGCCTAAAATCTCATTAGAATAGGGTCTTTTCTCTAGTTATTTATTCAGGGTCATTAATCAATAATCTATGGGATTGTTATACACAACATTTTATATGGATTTTGATGATGGAGAATGGAAGCAAATTTCAAATGATCCTATTGTGTTTCAAACTATTAAAGAAAATGTCACATTGGACATTGAAGACATATCTCACAAATCATACAAACTAAATTTCAAGGAAGGAGGAAAGATCAAGATGTTTCGGGTAACTGGAAAATTCCGTCTAACTTGGGATGATGAAGATATTTTATAACTAAACAAAATAATACTGGATATTTCAAGATTCAACATGTCATTGGAGATTCAAATTAAGGAAATTCTGGAGAATTTTGAAAATACTTCTTCAGAGAAAATCATTGAGATATTGGAAAAGATAAGACTAGATCTAAAAAGTCAACTGACATCAGAGTATCTTCAAGGGAAAATCCAAAAAGTAATTAATGCTGAAAACGAGGCTGAAAAAAAGAAATTATGCAAAGCACTCACTCCGTATTTGGATTGGTATATTCAAGGACTCTAGAGTCTATTCTGAATACTCTTTGATTTTAGTATGTGCAGTTTTGATTAATTCAAGATCTTTTTGAATTTTAGACATGTCTCCAACTAGTTTGACAAAATATTCATGACCTGTGTCTTGGGCTTTGTTAATATCTGCCTCATAACATGATAAAGCTTTTTCAATAAATGCAATATCTTGATTTAATTTATTGGTCAACTCAATACTATGAATGCTCTCTTGAATTTTTAAAATCATCTCATCGATTTTGGGAACTGTCTTCATAGCTTGTGAATTTAAAACTGATGCAAACATTGCTGCCGCATCCTTCATTTCAGGACTATTGCCAATAGTTTTCAATCTATTTTTGTAATGCTTTAATGATTTTAGAATTATCTCGTACCCTCCTTCTTCTTTTAGATATATTGCCCCCAGCCAGATCTTATCTGTCATTTTTCTATAATGTGTTTCTGTGTTATTATAATATAATTGACTGATTTACCACTAGTATAATTTCTACCTGCTGCTAATATATCAGAAAACCCTAAACAAATTATTGAAAGTAAAAAATGAATTTGGAATGAAACAACTATTTGCAACATGTACAAACTGCGATAAGGACTCACTTTACTGTGGAATGATCCCTACTCAAATCAAATCATTGGCAAATAAGGAAGTGCTATTTTGTAAGAATTGCAAGTTTGTGATGGCTGTAAATGAATACAAAAAAATGCTTTGGACTAACTAAACATCAAAATTTTCTTTGATTGGCGGCTCGTTTCTATTAATTAGAAATATTAGAATTCCTGCCAGTGTAACTCCCATGCCGCTTAGACCTACAAAAGTACCCATATTCTTAACAAATCTCAAAACTTGATCTGTCTGTCCCATTTCAATGGAATAGTACAATAATAGTCCTGTTATAAACATGATAATTCCAACTGCAATTATTACAGTACCAATTTTCATGTCTGAGGTATTTGTTCCTGATTAATAAGTAACAAGAACACATGTTGCTTTAATGAACACAGAAAACTCTTTTAATTAAACAGATTATTGCTCTAGTGTGAAGACACTATTCAAATTTTCTATGATTGCAGTTTTGATTTTAATTCCTCTTACATTAGATGCATATGCTGAGAACACATATGTAGTAAAAATTCCAACTGGCGCTGCAAGCCCGGATGCTCCATATTTTTGGCAAAGTGAAAAAGATGGTGCCGCCACTGGTGTGGTTGAAATTTTAAAGGGTGATACTATAAAATGGCAAAATGCCGACACTGCTGCTCATACTGTAACTTCTGGTAGCGCTCAAGACGGCCCTGATGATATATTTGATAGTGGATTATTTCCTCCAGGACAACAATTTTCATACACCTTTGATACACTAGGGGACTATCCTTACTTTTGTATAGTTCATCCTTGGATGGAGGGGACAATTTTTGTAACTGCTGGATACTCTATAGTTCCGCAAGTTGGAATGAAAGTTGGAGATGGAACAAAATCATTTGATGTGGAATACAAATTTAGTAAATTACTAACTTTGACTGAAGTTAATGTGGAGCAAAAATCAATAACTTTTGAATTGACAGGAAATCATAAATCTGACAATCATAATTTAGAATTAAGACTAAATTCAGAATTAGTTGATGGACCATTTGTTGTATGGGCTGATAATGAACAGATATCCAATTTTGAGACAACTAAAGATGGCGATTTCAATATCTTATCAATTCCATTGAATGTTGATTCAAAATCCATTACAATCATTGGAACTACAATTGTTCCAGAATTTGGTCCTTTGGTCATGATGATTTTGAGCA
>JBFIEJ010000070.1:0-6101 GCA_041603475.1 Candidatus Nitrosopumilus sp.
AAATCAAGAAGATCAAACCACAAGAATTGTAGGAATGAAATTTCCCAAAGAAGGATATTCAAAATAATAATTACTTTTTAGAAAGTTCTTTTAATTCCAATTGTAATTTAAGGAAATGAATAACACTATTCATCTCATATGATTTATGAACTATAGCAGTAGGTTTCAACAAGTTGTTAACACATCATCAAAGCCCATAAAGATGAAATTTACGCACAGAATTCCTCTAACGGAGGAGTAATTTTTACAATTTTACTCCCAGGTCTAAAAGAGTAAAGATTGAAAATAGATTAATACACTTCCGATAAAAGTTTCCTATGAAACTCCCACTCTCAAAATATGTATGGTTTGATGGAAAGTATGTTCCTGCAGAAAAAGCACAAGTTCCAATAACAACACATGCAATTCATTATGGAACATCAATTTTTGAGGGAATTAGAGCATATTGGAATGGGAAAAACCTCAGTGTGTTTAGATTAGATGAACACGTAAAGCGATTTAGGAGATCCGGGCAATTTTACAACATTTCATTGAATTTTTCTGATGAAGAAATATCTAATGCGATTATTGGCATTTGTAAAAAAAATAAAATAAAAAAATCTTGTTACATAAGACCATTTTATTTTGTAGGAGATTATGGAATAAATCTACATGTAACTGAAAAAGCACCAACAAGTGTTGCAATCTTTACTTTTCCATTTGGAGATTTATTTAACAAAAATGGAATTACTGCAGGAGTTGTATCTTGGAGAAAATTCTCTGACATGTCTACACCACCGCAGGCAAAAATGGGCGGAAATTATCTAAATTCAATCATTGCAACCCAAGAGGCAAAAAGAAATGGGTTTGATGAAGCTATATTGCTTGATCATAATGGAAATGTAAGTGAAGCACCAGGAGAGAACATCTTCATTGTAAGAAATGGTCAACTAGTTACACCATCACTTGCATCATCAGCTTTAGAAGGAATTACACGTGATGCAATAATCAAAATTGGTAAAGATTTGGATTTGGATGTTATTGAGCGAGACATTACAAGAAGTGAATTGATAATATCTGAAGAAATCTTCCTTACAGGTACAGCAGCAGAGATTACACCTATCATCAAGATGGATTCAAAGAAGATAGGAAATGGAAAACCGGGAGATATAACAAAAAAGATGATGGAAGAGTACTATGAAATAGTAATGAACAAAAATGAAGACTATTCTCATTGGTTAACTAAGGTGTATTAGATGAAAATTGTTCAAATTGGAACTGGTGGATGGGGCAAAAATCATACCAGAATTTTATCAGAGTTAGGAGTACTAGTAGCTATATGCGATGCAGATTCTCAGAAAAGTAAGGAATATGGAGAAAAATATTCGGTGAATCATTATGAATCACTAGATGAATTACTAAGTAATGAAGAATTTGATGGAGCCTTTGTAGTAACTCCTACATCAACACATACAGAAATTGCAAAAAAATTACTAGAAGCAAAAAAACATGTATTTGTAGAAAAACCAATGACTTATCAATCTCAAGATGGTCAAAATCTTGCAAAACTAGCAGAGAAAAATAAAGTGATTCTAACTTGTGGATACATTGAGAGGTTCAATCCTGCTGTAGATGTCGTTAAGAAGATGGTCAAAGATAGAAAATATGGAGATTTGGTAATGCTTGAATTTCATAGAGAAAACAGAATGCCTTTGCATATCAAAGATGTTGGAATTATCTATGATACGTCAGTTCACGATATTGATACTGCAAATTGGCTCTTTGATGATATGCCCCAAGTAGTATTTGCAAGAGCTGGAAAGATAAAACATGAGCATGAAGATTTTACCAGTATTATGCTGGGATACAAAAATGACAAGGTGGCAATTATTTCCTCAAATTGGATAACACCAAAAAAACAAAGAAAATTCAACGCTGTATGCACTGATGCAATAATTTCATCTGATTTTATCACCCAAGAAATCATTGTAGAAAAAGATGAAGAATCTGAAATAATTCAAAAAGAAAAACAAGAGCCACTTTTACTTGAAATTCAAAGTTTTCTTGGTGCAATTGAAGGCAAAAATGAACACATCGTTACAGCACAAGAGGCAGTAAATGTTACAAAGATTGCAGAAGCTGCACTTTTATCTAGTCAAAAGGGAATTCCCATCTATCTGGATCTAAAATGAACAAAACAATGATGGATATTTTAGCATGTCCAATAGACAAAAATCATCCTTTGGAATTATTTGAGATAAAGGAAAAAGATGATGTAGTATCAGAAGGTGTAATTTTTTGTCCAAAATGTTCTAGATTTTATCCAATTATTGAGGAAATCCCAATTATGCTTCCTGATGAGCTACGAGATAAAAAGCAAGAAATGGAATTTCTAAAAAATTTTAAGGACAAATTGCCTGAAAAAATTATTACAAAGGCAAACCCATGGCATTTGTAGGATAATGGTTACTAATTTTATTTCAGAGAAAGCAAAAATTGGCGAGAATGTTAAGATTTGGCATTTTTCATATGTTGGCGACAATGCAGAGATTGGAGATAATGTCAGTATTGGTTCTTTAGCACATATTGATTATGATGTAAAAATAGGTCAAAACACAAGAATCGAAGGTCAAGCGTACATTCCACCACTTTCTAGAATTGGAAAAAATGTATTCATTGGACCAGCAGCTGTTTTAACAAATGATCCTTATCCAATGTGTGATAAAATGATTGGAGTTATAATTGAAGATGGTGTAATAATTGGTGCACGTGCAGTTATCAAAGCAGGTGTTACTGTTGGAAAAAATAGTGTGGTTGCAATGGGGGCAATTGTTACAAGAGATGTTCCTGAAAATTCAGTTGTTATGGGTTCTCCAGCTTCAATTAGATATACACGAGAAGAATACGACAAAAAACAAAGGCAGTGGAAAGAAAGTTAAAGTTTAATTTCTTTTTTGAAAATCCAGTTCTTTATTTTAGATAAAATTAAAATCCAAAGTACAACTAGAACTAGTGCAATTATTGCTTTAATCACAGATGCAATAAACCAATTAAGATCTCCAAATCCTGAAATTGAAATGGGTCCAAGTATAGTTACTACAATTCCACCTCCAACTATGATTAGAGTCCACATTGCAAACAAAAATCCAAAGAGTCCAGGCTTCAAAATGAAACTCCCATCATAAATGCAGTAATTATTGCTAAAACTCCTGAAAATAACGCCAGTTTAAAAATTGCATATCCCACTTGTTTTTCAGTCATTGGGCCTCCTGCAAGAATTAGTCTGACCAAGGTAACTGGTGCTTTCTTGTCATCAGTTGCCTTTAATCGAAAATCTTCCGTATGCTCTACAGGTTTTCCTTTGATTTGCCTATGTTCAACTACTCGTTTTACACTTGACAGGAACAAAAATGAGTTGATTACTGCAGGTAACAAAGCAACTGCTGCAATAATTTCTACACCACCTACAATTGCAATTGCACCATACATTGCACCCAAAGTTAATGCTCCAGAATCTCCAGGAAAAATTCTACTGGGGATTTTATGATATTTGTAAAATGCGAGTGATACAAATCCAAGCGGTAAACTGATTATTGCAATTTCATAGTTTTGTACTATAAACAAACAAATGGATAATGAGAAACTTGCAATTACCATAAACCCACTTGCAACTCCGTTTAGAACATCAATTGAATTGATTGTATTACCAGTGATTGGAATCATAAAAATAATTAATGCAAGGTACAATGCAGGAATTTGCACTGTTCCAAATAATGGGAAAGCAAGATCACTATCATATGCACCTAATGCAATAATTGGAAGCGCAGCTATTGCTAGTGTTGCCGGCTTGAACCATCCACCCATTACTTTTCTGTCATCTACATATCCAATGAGAAATGCAGCAGATGTTGTAATCATAATAGCCAAAATTTCATTCATTTGTAAAAATGCATAAAGAACAATTTCTGATGCAATAATTCCTGCAATTATTGCTGGTCCTCCGGGTCTTACCACCATAACATCTTCTTTTTTATTCATATCTTTTACTGCAAAATTTCTTTTTTCTAAAATTTTGATTAATGGTGGCGTCATGACAAATACCACAACAAATGCTACAATGCATGAAATTATAGCTGGAATCATTAAATCAATCAATTATCTAACCTTTCGTAACTCTGCCTTTATGTTATCCGCAATGGTTGAACCAATTTTATCAATTTCTGCTAATTTATTCACTGGAATTTTTTTCAGATCGTCAAGATTCTTTATTCCATGTTTGAATAGAATTCGTGCCCTAACCCTTCCAATTCCTTTTACTCGTACCAAATCAAGTAATTCTTCCTTAATTCCATAAACTATTCTATTTCTCAAATCTCCTAGTTCTTCTAGCAAATCTGCTCTCTCTACATGCTTTGAAATTTCTCTGAGACAATATGACAACCAGTTAGCATTCTCAGTCATCCTGTGCATGTCGCCAGACTCAATTCCAAGGCTATCAGAAAGGGATAATTCAGTGGATTCAGTAATCCAGGATTGCAAGGCCAAAAGACTTCGTGAACAATCATACTCTGAGATTGGCTCTAGTAATTGAGATGAATTATTCTCTATCATTAAACTAGCAGTCTCATAGTCTTTTTGTCGCAGGGAGAATTTTGGGAAAAACTCTTCAGAGTTTGTAATTAAGTGTAGAAACCCAAAAGTATGTTTTCTTTCCTCAGATACATTTTCAATTGAATCTCTAAAGTATGTTGCAGTTAATGGATCAATGTAAAGCATTGATGTTTTTTTTCCAAATTCAGTTGCAGCATATCTTTCACCTTTTTTTATAATGAGGAACTTACTTGAAAGAAAACGCAATGAAATATCTATTGCAAATTTCAATGTAGGTTTTCTTGATTGCAATCCCCCAAGTGTTTGTAAAAAGAATTCCAAGATTTCTTCTTTTTTAATTCCAGGATGTGTAACTATAACACTAAGAATATGAGTTCGTAGAGATTTATCGTCAGTGATTTTTGATTCAATTGGTTCAGGTTCTCCATTGATGTAATATTCAATTAGATCATCAGTATTTCCTTTTCCGACAATAATTGATTCTCCAAAATCATCGTATTGGGGCCTTCCAGCTCTTCCACAAAGTTGTTTGTATTCTAAAATACTAATTGGTCTGTTTGCTCCAACTTTGGCGTTGTATCGATTTACATTAGATATTACAACTCGTCTTGCAGGAAGATTTACACCGGCAGCTAGAGTTGGAGTTGATGATAATAGTTTGATTGTGCCTTTACGGAATTCTGTTTCAATTGTTTCTCTGCACTTTTGATTTAGTCCTGCATGATGAAATGCAACTCCTTTCTTTACCAGTGTTGCCAAGGTCTTGACTATTTCAGTATGTTCATTTTCAGATAGAAGTTTTTTTGATGTTTTTTCTAGTTCGGTTATTTCTTTTTTTTCTAAAATTTTTGCTATTGCATCAGATGCTTTTGTTGCAAGTGATTTTGAGCGGGTTCTAGTCTCTGCAAATACTAGTGATTGGCCACCTTCTTTTACTGATTGCACGCCTAAATCTATCGGCGTACCCATTAAACTACGCTCAATTTCAAAGGTTTTACCATCACTCATTGTAACTTGTCCTTCATCGCATACTCCTTCAGAAAGCGGTACAGGTCTCCAGTCATTTTTTACCAGTTTGCATTCAAGCCAGTCTGCAATCTCATCTGAATTTGTTATTGTTGCACTAAGACCCACAATCTGTGGTTTTGTTTGTAATAATTTGAGTTGTGTAAGAATCATCTCAAGTGTTGGCCCCCTACTTTCATCTCCAATCAAATGTACTTCATCAGAAATTACAAGACCGATATCATCAACCCATTCAGCACCATGTCTAATTATAGAATCCATTTTTTCATTTGTTAAAATCAACACGTTACTTTTCTCTAGATTTTTTTCAATGTTTTCAAAATCACCAGTAGATATGGCAACCTTGACTTTATTTCCTAGTACAACTTTTTCTAATTTTTTAAACTCTGTAAACTTTTCAGCAGCTAGTGCTCTTAATGGACTAAGATAAATCACCTTTCCTTTATTTTCAGATAAGTAACTCATCATTGCAAGCATTGCAATCA
>JBFIEJ010000071.1:0-6043 GCA_041603475.1 Candidatus Nitrosopumilus sp.
AAGTGGAATTCCCACTTTTTCTGCAGTTAGTTTGATTTGTAGTGATGTTGGCACCCCTTTGATGTTGTATTTTTTTAGTTTGATTAGTCTTCCAAGTGATTTTACAAGTGTAGTAGCTGCTCTTCCACTACCTAATCCAATTACATGATCATCTTTTACAAACTTTAGTGCATCATTTGATAATGCCGATATGGCATCATCGTAAGACATTACTCTACCTCAGCTTGGTCAAGCTTTGATAAAACTTTCATGATGTCTCCTTTGATTTTATCTAAATCATCAGTGTCATCATCAAAGTCATCATCAGATGTTGTTTGCTGTTTTGGTTGTTGTTCTGTTTTTTGAGGCTCTGGAAGTGCTTTATGTTCATTTATTTTTGCAACTTCTTTTGTAATATCTGGTTTAGTTTCTTCTACAGGTTTTGGAATTACTGACTGGATTATCTCAATTTTGTCTTCGACTTTAGGTTTTGGCTGAATAATTTCTTGAACTATTTCTTCTTTTGGTGCAATTAATTCTGTTTGTATAACTTTTGGTTGTGGCATTGGTTTTGGTTCTTCTGCTTTTGTTTCTTTTTCAAAGAGTGGGAATTTTGGCTCTGTTCTTGAAATGTTAGTTAGTGTTGTTAATTCAAATGATTGTCTTCTTCTTGCAGGTGGAATTACAATTGATTCTGTATCTGATTCTTTTGGTTTATCAAAGTTGAATGTCTGCTTGATTGATTTTGAGATTGGTTTGGTTTCTTTTTTGACCTCTGGCTCTTTTACTTCAGGTGTCTTTACCTTTGCATTTGACATCTTTGTTGATAACTCATACAATCTATCATCTAGCTTTGATAATTTTTGATCCATCAAAGTAATCAAACCATCGCCAACTGGACCCAAGTCTGGATGTTTACTTGCTTGTTCTAGTTTTTCTAATTTCGCTAGAACTATTCCTAATTGGTGTTGATATTTTAGTAATAATTTGTCTTTTTGAATTTTAGAAAACTCTGAATCTGCTTGATATAATCTAGAAATTGTTTTAGTTAGAATGTCTTTTTCAATTTTCAGTGAATTGATTTGACTTTTGATATGAGAGCTAGCACCAAGGCTTAGTAATTGATTTTTGTCTCTTGGCATTTTTCGTACGGCAGCGGCCGTAGCTACACCTGCTAATGAACTAAGAATAAGGGCAATTTCTTGCATCTATGTATACCATTTAATCCAGGAATACTTTCTGCGTTTAGCCTCTGGGAATCCACAACTTGCACATTGGTGGTGACGTTTGTGAAGTGAGTTTTTACCACATCTACGACATCTGATGTGAACTTTCTTCTTTGTAAAACCACCCATAGAAGTAGTGCCTTTAGTCATTCAAATCACCTAATGTTGTGCTGGTGGAGGAGATATCATAACTACATTGTCTCCTCTAACAACTATTGATCCGAGGCTTTTAGAATCGCCTTCAACAGGAATCTCCTCTGAAGAATCGAGTAGCAGGTTCATGTGTTGGTCAAACCCTAAGAGATTACCTCTAATGGTCTTTCCACCTTTGAGTTTTATCAATACAACTTGATTGATACTCTCATCCAATACTTTTACTGCCATATCAACGGACATCTATTTCACTTATTGGCTTTGATATCGAGGGATTATATTAAAATTTCATTGGTGTAACTATGAGCTATGCCCAGTAAGGCAAGTTTGACACTTTTTTCCGAGATTTTCCACAATTTCAGCTAAAATCCTCTTTCCATCTTTCTTTGTTGCTTTGGTTGGATCACCCCATATTCCATTTTTTGTTGCTTTTGGAAATGATTGATTTGCTAGTTTTCCAATATTCTTGATTTCTCTTTTTGTCATTCCATCAGTGATTAGTCCTTTTTTTGCTTGCTTCATTTTGATGTTTTTAGAAATTGCTAGCATTAGTGATGTTTCAACAAATCCAGCATGATCAAAGTCTCTATTCATATAATGCCAATATGACATTGCAAAAACTCTAAGCTTCTTTTTTGATATCTTCTCAAGTTTAACATCAATGTTTTTCATTGATTTTTGATTTCCATGATGTCCATTAATTATGAAGACTGTTTTGATATTGTTTTCTAATAGTGAGGTACACAAATCAATAAGAACAGTTCGTAAAGTTGATTTTCTAATACTCAAATTAAAAAATGGAGCATGCTCAAATGAGACACCATATGATAAGGTTGGAAGAAGGAGGTATCCTTTATTCTCACAAATTTTTGTTGCAACCTCAGTTACAATATCAGAATCCGTAGAAATTGGTAGGTGTGGGCCATGTTGTTCAAGTGAACCAATAGGAATTACTGCTACTTGTTTTTTATTTTTGATTGATTTTCTAAGACTAGGATCAAACTGGGCTTTAATATCTACCATTTAATTCACTTGGATTTAATGTGAACTTTTCTCCAGCGAACCTCTAGTTTGTTTTCTAGATGCATCTTCATTGCTTTGACTAGTGTATCAGCTTCTAGTTTTTGCCCCTTTGACTTTATTTTTTCTAGTGTGTCATTTGGATCAACTTTGAAGGAATCTTGGAATATAATTGGCCCTTGGTCTAGATTTTCTGTAACGTAGTGAGATGTAACACCTACAATCTTTGTACCTCTCTCATATGCTTGTGCATATGCCAATGCTCCTGGAAATGCAGGTAGTAGGGATGGATGAATGTTAATAATTCTATTTGGATATCTCCATACAAAGTTTGGACTGAGTATTCTCATGTATCTTGCAAGTGCGATCAAATCAATATCATATTTTTTGCAAATCTGAATAATTTTTTCTTCTGCTTTTTGCTGATCCTTATCCTCAATTGCTACAAAAGGTATTTTAGCTTTTTTTGCAAGTGGCTCTAAAGTCTTCTCAGTACCAATGATAACTGAGATTTTTCCTTTCAGTGATTTTGAATTTTCAAGAATTGTTTGCAAACACAATGGCTCTTTTGTTACAAAAACTGCAATGTTCTTTTGTGAGTTTGTTTCATGATGGATGCTTACATCCATCTTTTCTTTTTTAGCTAAACTTTGAATTTCTGAATCTAATTTTTTAAGATCAACTGATTTTGCAAAAGATACCTCTAGATACATTCCAAAAAGACCTTTGATTACATTTTGATTTACTTTCTCAATGTTTCCACCCTTTGAAAATGCAAAATTTGTAAATGCAGCAACTATTCCCTCTCTGTCTTTGCCTACAACTGTAATGCCTACTACTGTTTTTTTCATGACTTTGTTTGCTGAAGATTTTCTCATTATTAATCATTCACAGAAATCAAAATGGTGCGGGAGGTGGGATTTGAACCCACGAACTCCTAAGAGATAGGGTCCTAAGCCCTACGCCTTTGACCAGGCTGGGCGACTCCCGCAACGACCTTGCCATTAAACACAAATTTATCTATTATTGCATAATGTTGTGGCGAAATATTTTGGAACAAATGGAATTCGTGGAGTATTTGATGATGATTTTACACTGGAATTTGTTCATGATATGACATTAGCTATTGGAACATATTTTGAAAAAGGACCTGTATTGATTGGATATGATGGACGAGATTCTAGTCCAGTTATTTGTAAGATTGTCAGTTCTGCATTAAATTCAATTGGAATTGATTGTAATGTTGCAGGAATTGTTCCAACACCATGTCTTGAATTTGCTGTAAAAATATTAGGATATTCAGGAGGGATAATGATTACTGCATCTCATAATCCTCCACAATATAATGGAATCAAACCTGCAGCAAAAGATGGTGTAGAAATTTCACGAGAAGATGAATTAATAATTGAAGATATTTTCATGAAAAAATCCTGGCTTAAAAAACCAAAGCAATGGGGGACTACTGGAAAAGAAGATAGGGCAATTGTGACTTATCTGAATGGAATTGCATCTCAAGTTGATTCTAAACTAATAAAATCAAAAAAATTTAAAGTTGTTTTAGATTTGGGCAATGGTGCACAGGCAGTATCTGCTCCTGATTTTTGTAAGATGATGCAATGTGAAACATTTCTGATAAATAATACCATTGATGGAAAGTTTCCAGGACGTGGATCAGAGCCTACTCCCCAAAACCTCTCTGAACTCTCAAAGACTGTGATTGAAAATAATGCAGACTTGGGAATTGCATTTGATGGAGACGGAGATAGAAGTATCTTCTGTGATAACAATGGAAATATTTTAACAGGTGACAAGTCTGCACTGGTACTTACGCAACATATCTTAAAGAAAAATCCAAAATCTCTAGTTGTTACGTGTTTGAATTCTGGCTCTAACATTGAAGTTTTGGCAGATAAATTTCAATCAAAAGTAATCCGTACTAAAGTTGGAAGTGTTGAGGTATCGCGAAAGATGGTTCCAACTGATGCCTTAGTTGGTTTTGAGGAGAATGGTGGATTCATGTATGGAAAACACAATCAGGTAAGGGATGGATGCATGACTCTGGCATTGATGCTGGAATTGTTGGCCAAGGGAAATTCACTGTCTGATGAAATTGATAGCCTACCTCCATCTTTTACCACAAAAGACAAGGTCTCATGTTCTTCTGAAAAAGTTTCAACATTAATCTCAGAACTTAAAGAAGAATTTCCAAACTCTGACACTTCTGACGGAATTAAAATTTCAATTGATCCAAAAAATTGGGTAATGATAAGACCAAGTGGAACTGAACCAATCGTTAGAGTTTATGCCGAAGCTGAAAGCAAGCAAAAACTAGATGAATTGATGTCAGAATATATCAAAAAGGTAAAGTCTATCATTTCCCGATAACACTTTTAAAACCAAACGTAACGATTGAGAGAATGGAGAATGAACCCTAAGGGTGACGAAGTATGGGAAAAGCATATTATGTTAAATTTGAGACACCAGAAGACCTCATAAATCCAATTTTGGAGGCTGTTAGAGTTGCCTCTACCAGTGGTAAAGTCAAGAAAGGAACCAACGAAGCAACCAAAGCAATTGAACGTGGTACCAGTAAATTAATTGTCATCGCCGAAGATGTAGAACCACCTGAGGTTGTTGCACATCTTCCAATTCTATGTGAGGAGCAGGGTGCAGCATTTGCATTTGTTCCAAGTAAACAAGAACTAGGAAAATCATTAGGTATTGACATTACTTCTGCCGCAGCAGCAATTTTGGATGCTGGTGATGCACAACACATTGTAGATCAAGTTGTATCATCAATTGCTAAAATTAAAGGTGGAAAGACTGATCAATGAGCACTACATCTGAAGAAGTAATTCAATCTGAAATTATTCAAATCGTTGGAAGAACTGGTATTGCTGGTGAAGTTATTCAAGTTAGAGTTAAAGTTCTTACTGGAAAAGATAAAGGAAGAATTCTTACCAGAAACGTAAAAGGATCTGTTAGATTAGGAGAAATTCTAATGCTAAGAGAGACAGAGAGAGAAGCAAAGAAGATCAAATAGGTGTTTAGATGAGTCTTTTAGTTAAACCATGTAATTTTTGTGACAGACCTGTAGCCAAAGGTTCTGGTACAATGCTTGCAAAAAATGATGGAACTGTATTATGGTTCTGTTCTGCAAAATGTAAAAAGAATGCATTAGACCTGAAACGTGATCCAAGAAAATTAAAGTGGACAAAAAAATACGTTAAAGGCGGAATTAGAAAGAAGTAGAATTGACTGAACAAACTCTATTCATTGTAAAGCCTGATGCAGTAGCTAGAAATCTAGTCGGTCAAGTTATTACAAGATTCGAACAAAAAGGATTTAAAATTTTGAAACTAAAGATGTTTACATTTTCTCAACAACAAGCAGAAAAGTTCTATGATGTACATAAAGACAAACCATTCTTTGGTGAGTTGACATCATTTATCACATCAGGACCAGTAGTTGCAGCAATAATTGAGGGAAACAATGCAATTGCAACAACAAGAATAATGATTGGGGCAACAAAGTCATTTGAAGCAGACCCCGGTTCTATTAGAGGAGACTTTGGATTAGGATTTAGTGAAAACATTATTCATGCATCAGATTCACAAGAAAGTTTTGATCACGAATCGAGGGTAGCATTTGAGTGATCTGGTTTG
>JBFIEJ010000072.1:0-5880 GCA_041603475.1 Candidatus Nitrosopumilus sp.
ATAACTTGCTCCCAAGTTACATCTGGTTTTTCTTTCATTACAAGTTCTTCAAAATCATTTTCATTTTCTTGTCGTTTTACAGATGCTTTTTGTTCTTCATCAGTTGCTTTAGGATCAACTGCAGGCTCCACACCATGTGCCTGCTGCAAAGCATTGATTCGATTATGGTAAGAGTTACATCTTTCTTTGTAAATTTGGTTTAATTTGCTGGTTGGGTATAATTGTAAAAGTTTCACCAAGGCATCAATGGCATGCTGATAATGAGTAATTGCCATTCCTCGTGCCCCTTGAGAATCAAACTTGATTGCCTCAGAAGCATATTTGCTGGCAGTGTTTTCTAATTCTTGTGGGGCTAAACTCATATCAATTACCTACGCAGTCTCCTCTTGAGAATTTTGTTGGTATCCTACTGTGTTAATCTCTGTCACAAAATTGGTTAAATTAATTGCACTCGTTTCATCTTCATCATATTCTGGCCCATTACGATAATTCTTTTTGAAATCAGATTTATCAGATATGTGAGTATGCATATCTTTGACTTTGTTTATAGAGTCTTCAGCTGAAATAATTAATTCAGCAACCTCGTCATCCAGTTCACTAAGAGAATTTGAAGTATCAGAGATTATCTCTACAAAGTGCTTAAGAATTGAGCGCATCTCTTTTTTATCAGAGTATTTACACAGCAAAAAATCTGCAATTCCAACAATTTTATCCAAATCCTGTAATTCTTCTAATGAAAGCTTGTCAAGATTTTTGTCATCAGAAGATTTTACCTCAGATAGTTTTTTATCAATTTTAGAGGATATTGATCTTACACGCTCAATATCCTTTGAGAAATCTCTTTTAGAGTGTAATAATGTCAAGTGTTGCATAATTTAAAAAAATCAACATTAGGGTACTGCTTTCTAATTTTAGAGTCCACCATCAACTTTACTTCATCTAACAGTATTGCAGACTCTTCATTGGAAGTACTAAAATCAAACCTTGCTTTAGTCAAAGCAGCAGAATCCAAAACTATACTTCCCAAATGTACAGATAGTTCACTTAGTTTTTGACTGCAGTTAGGAATTATATCAAATAGTTGTGCACTGACTGTTCTTATCATAGGGATTAGAGAGGGCAATACTTCAGGAATACTATGAATTCCAGATATAGCCCTAGTTCTCTTTTTAATTTGAAGTAGGGATTCCAAGGAGAAAGAGATTGTTCGTTCTAGTTCAAGGGATTCAATATGCCCCTTATCTGTCTCATCAAAATCTTCAACTAGGTCTTTGTTTGATTTTTTAACATCATTTCTTTTTTTCTTTAATGTATCAACAATATCAGATAAAAGATGTACAGAATAACCCAATCTAGGAACAAGAGTTACAGAATGAGAAATATTTTCCATCTCAAGAGGATTCTCTTTACAGTTAACCAACATACCAAATCCTACTTCTAGATTTTGTATTTGAGGACAGTGTAACAATTAATTTAGTAACCATAGTGACATGCATCAGCAGATACAATTTTGATTTTTTTTGAGTATTTGTGTAAAGGAATTTAGCTCTCAATTTTACCTAATAACAAATTAAGAAAAAACATGGTAAATGAGCACGTTTTAACGGTTAGTTTAGAAGAATTCGGGCTTAGCAAGTATGAAGCACAAGCATATGTGGCTTTGATTTCAAGAGGAACAATTTCAGCAAGTGAATTGGCATATTATTCTGAAATACCAAGAACCAAAATTTACCCTACACTATTAAAACTTGAAAACAAAAAACTAGCAATTATTTCAAAGAGTAAGCCAATAATGTGCACAGCAATTGCACCTGAAGATGCATTTGATGGAATTATTCATGAGCAAATTAACAAAGTTAACGCAATGAATTCACTAGTATCTAATCTAAAAAAGGCAAGCGAAGAGAGTAGAAAGACCAGAGGTTCTGAGGAAAAAAGATATTTTCACGTTGGGGCAAACAATGTCCTAGAACAGCTTCAGACGATGATTGAAGGTTCTAAATCATCTATCAAAATTATGGCAGATCAGTGGGGATTTGGATTATTAGCAGAATGCAAAGAACAACTTTTAACAGTGCTACGTAGAAATCTAGATGTCAAGGTTCTGGTTTCACCATCACAAATTTGTTCTGAATCTTACAGATTAATTCCTAATGGAGTAGACATTAGAGCATCTGAGATTACACAGAATTGCTTTATCTTCGATGAGACAGAATTGCTAATGGTAAATAATGACAATGGTAAAGGAGCGGTTTTTTCATCAACTGATATTCTAGGAATTAATCAGGAGAAAGTTTTCTCCAGTATTTGGAAAAATTCTATCAAAACTAAAGCACTTGCAGACATGACAAAGACTGAAGCACAGGAGATCTTCAAAATTATTAAAACTGTTAATGAATCAGGATTAGCACACATTCTAAATTCTACAATGATTTCAAAAAAACATGACCAAGATTTGTTTAAATTATTAGAGAAGAACGGAATCTCTCTTAAATCAAAATCACTTGATGATGTAATTGAGATCATGGATGCTGTAATGCAGATAACATGTTCAGGACATGTTAATTTTGAGGCAAACTCAAAAAATATCACAGTGGAATCAAAGCTAAATAGCGGACATTCACTTCCGTGGGTTTCTATTTTAGATGGATGTCTCCAAAAACAGGGCTATAAAACAAGAACAGTATATCAAAACAATTCAAGCAAAGGCGAAAGAGTACATATCAAAATAAGTAAAAACTAAAATCAGCCAAAACAAAATGCATAGTCTTGATTGAGAAAAAACTAGAAGAATTAGGAATAAAACTACCAAATCCACCAACTCCTGCAGGATCATATGTACCAGCAATAAGGACTGGGAATCTACTCTTCATTTCAGGCCAAATACCAATGGAAGACGGAAAAGTAATTTTTACTGGTAAAGTATCTAATGATAATTTAGAGACTGCTCAAAAATCTGCAAGAATGTGTGCAATCAACATTTTAGCTCAAATCAAAAGAGAGTTAGGAGATCTAGATAATGTTTCAAGAATTGTGCGATTATCAGGATTTGTCAATTCAGTTTCAGAATTTTCACAACAACCAAAAGTAATCAATGCCGCATCTGATTTATTGTTCGAGATATTTGGTGAAAAAGGAAAACATTCCAGAATAGCAGTAGGAGTTGCTAGCTTGCCATTAGATTCGATGACAGAAATTGATGCAATCATTGAAGTTGCCCAATAATGAATTTGGAAATTTTCTTAAATAGATTTTTCAAATAATTTACCTGTGGTTCAAATGTGTAGAGGTTTATGTGACAGAATTAAATCAACTACATTTACAAACAATCTACGATACAAGATTGGACAAAAATGGTGTTCACTATGTGCATTGTTTTTCTTTACAGAAGAAAATACTTGTCCTTGTTGTAAAACAAGATTAAGATCAAAACCAAGGAGTAAAAAGTATGAGTTGCCAAGAATGTAATCACAAAAAAGGAGAGTGTCAGTGTTTATGCTGCTGCTCAATCTCTCAGATAGGATGTCCATATTGTGTTCTTCCAGTATTAGGATATAGACAGATAAAGAAAATTATTAGAAAAGTAAA
Source organism: Candidatus Nitrosopumilus sp. (assembly GCA_041603475.1). Taxonomy (GTDB): domain Archaea; phylum Thermoproteota; class Nitrososphaeria; order Nitrososphaerales; family Nitrosopumilaceae; genus Nitrosopumilus. The sequence goes on from JBFIEJ010000072.1 coordinate 3,589, forward strand.
GGGTTCCTAAATTAGTCAAAGGTTAAGAAGATTACGACTGGATAGAAAACATGGTTAATATATAAAAGCAATTTACAAGATACAATGTTCAAAGTATTATTGATGGGCTTTATTGTAGCAAGTTTAGTTGGCTCATCAGCATTTGCAGAAGCAACTATAGAGGTCGGGGTGTCTTCTGAGAACATTAAATCGTTAGATTCAGTTTTTGTAATAGGGAAAATATCAGGAGTTTCAGATTTTAAACCAGTCAAAGTTACCGTGATGGGTCCTGACGGGTCTATTGTTTATGCACCAACTGTTTCAATTGGAGAAGGTGGGGAATTTAGAAAATTATTACATCCAACCATTCCTAGTTTCAAAGCAGGAACTTACACTGTTACTGCAAGTCATCCAGACACACAAGTGACTGCAAAAACACAATTCACAGTAGCATCTGAAGCAATTCCAAGAAACCCAAATGCTCCACAGAGCACTGAAGAAATTGTTGCAGGTGAAATAGTAAGAGAACCAGCAGCCATTCAAACTGGTGGAATCACATTAACAGCTGATGCAATTATAGGATCAGATGTAATCAAAATAACTGGTAAAACTATCATTAGAGGAACTGATGTCACACTAATAGTAAATTCCCCAGCAGGAAACATAGTCACTATTGCCCAAGTAACACCTGATTTACAAGGCAATTTCAATGTAGATGTAAAGGTAGGAGGACCTATGTGGAAAGAAGACGGATTATACAAAATTACTGCCAACCAAGGGGAATCAGCCCAACATAAAGAATCAATCCAAGTAGAAATTAAAGACGGACTAGTAGTGCCTGAATTTGGAACAATTGCTTCATTAATACTAGTAATTTCAGTAATTGCAATAATCATGGTTTCATCAAAATCAAAACTTAGTATCTTACAGAGATACTAAACTATAGACCAATTTTTGAACACTAATGACATTTTTAGAAGATTTAGAATCAAAAAAATACATTTCACTTGAAACTTATAGAAAAAACAACACACCAGTAAAAACTCCAGTTTGGTTTGTCGTAAAAAATAATTTAATTTATGTTGTAACTAGAAGTCAAACAGGCAAAGTAAAACGTCTAAAAAATAACAAACAAGTCAAAATTGCGCCATGTACTATCAAAGGAAAAATTACAGGAAAAGTAATTGATGGAACTGCAAAGATCCTTACAGAAGAAGAGACTATTGAAGCCGTAAAATGGAGAGATAAAAAATATGGATTCATGGCAAAAATTGCAAAATTCCTAAGCAAAAGCAAGGGAGAGTTTTTTGCTTTTTCAATTAAAATTAATCAGTAGATTTTTTGTAATTTTTGTTCCTGTTTTAGTTTGAAAGCTGTCAATCCCGCAAATCCAAAAATTATTGCAAGACCAACATAAGCTAAGACTTGGCTATATTCAATTAAGACAGCAGAAATGCCAGTTCCAACAACACTTGGAAGTAAGGATAATGCATACAGCCACCATCCACAACAACCAAGTGGAACTAGAGAAAAAAATGAAAAAAATGAAGTGGCTGCAGTACTACTAGAATTACCACCAAAGGTTTTTTTCTTTATTGATAATTTACATCCTAATAACTTACTTTTCTCAGTAAGAAAAATTTGCAATCCAATTCCTATTCCCATTCCAAAAATTACAATTGAATTTAATTGAAATGCTGCACTAATTGCATCAAATGGTTCTAATGCAGGAGTAGTGATTACAACTACTGAAAGATATAACACAATAGTAATAATTCCAACAAGTATTGCCTTTTGAATTGGTTTCAACTAAGAATCACCGTAAACTAGAGTTTCAGGATGAAAAGCTACCCACTCAAACCAAAATCCAGGCTCAATTGGCAGTCGTGTTAATTGTTTGCCTTCAAATTCACCAGATGTAGATAACCCATCATAATTCCACTCAGATTTTGTCTTCGTGTCTACAATTTTGTCATCTACATATTCAAAATCCAATTCACTTCCATCAACTGTCCTATCAAAAACACGAGAATTTTCAGGATACAGTGAAACTAACAGTATAGGAAAATCACCAACAAGATCATTGATTAGAATATTTGATTCAATATCAGTTTGCTTGTAAGCTTTGTAAACATTGTTTTGATTTAAACCTATGATGATTTCTTTGGGAAACATTCTATCATCTTTATGTTCTACTGGAAACATGATTCGTGGTTCTGTGTAATAGTTTCCATAAGGATCAGTGGCATAAGAACGAAGATGTCCAGTATCTGTTGTAAGCACTAGTGTTTCAGGATAAAGTTTTTTCCAGTC
>JBFIEJ010000073.1:0-5713 GCA_041603475.1 Candidatus Nitrosopumilus sp.
CGGTCTTCCTCTAAATCTCATCATGATTTTATTTCTTACTGTATTGATGACAGTATTACCTGCTTTGATTTGGGGATGAATTAGTCGATGAATCCTAAATTGTTCCCGCAAACGGTTCAAGCCTTTTTGGGCCCATATGAACTTCTTATGCTGTGATTTCTAATGATTCATATCTTTATAAATTCTGAATTTCGATAAAAACTACAAATTCTATGCATATGTATTGAAATTATGGAAAAAATCTGTTGGGCCAACACTGAAAATTTTGATGATGCTGAGTTTGTAATTGTAGGAATTCCAGATGAATCCCAATCTCATGCACTAAGAAAAGGTGCCAAAGAGGCTCCATCAAGAATACGACAAATTTCAAACATTCGAGATTCTTATGATAGAGAAGGTTCTGTATCATTGGGACGCCCTTTTAGAGGAACTGAAAAAAAAGTTCATGACTTTGGAGATATTGCAAGAAATCAAATTAAGGACACATTTGGAAAAATTTCATCATCATCAAAAATTCCTATCTCAATTGGAGGTGATCACTCTATCACTCGGGATATCATTGCATCCATATCCAAGCCCGATAAAAAAATTTCGCTTGTATATTTTGATGCACATCCTGATTTTGTTAGCTCTCATACAAACTATTACGGTTCAGTGGTTACTGACATTCTTTCATATATTGAAATTGAATCTAGTGTTCAAATAGGAATACGTACACCTGAGAAAGAAGAATTAGATAATATAATAAAAAACAATTTTCATGTCATAACCTCTTTTGATATTCATAAACATGGAATCGAAGAAATTACAAATTCACTAATTGACAAATTGGGTACAAATGTTTACGTTTCATTTGATATGGATTGCATTGATCCTTCGTTTGCTCCAGGAGTTTCAGTACCTGTTCCATTGGGTCTTAACAGCGTTGATTGCGTCTATTTGTTGCAAAGAATTGCACAAAAAGGAATCATAGGAATGGATATTATGGAAGTGTGCCCTAATTACGATATCAAAGATAGGACATCACATTTAGCATCTAGAATTATTTCAGAAGTAATTTTTTCCTCAGGAGAGAACCAAAATGACTGAGTTTGAAAATGAATTCACATGGGGGAAAGCCGTTTCTACAGACTCTATTCAAGAATTTCACGAAAAATTTGAAAAAGGTCTTGATGAGGCAAAAAAAGAACTTGGAAAAAAACATCCAATTGTTATCAATGGTCAGGAAATTTATTCTGACAACAATTTTTCTGTAAATTCCCCTTCAGATACACGAATAAAAATTGCAGATTTTCCTAAATCTACTATTTCTGATACAAACAATGCTATTTCAAGTGCAAAAAATGCATTTGAAGAATGGAGTAATTTTCCATTTCAAAAACGAGTTGAAATATTCAGAGAATGTGCAGATTACTTTTCATCAAAAAAATTCTTCCTTGCTGCCATAATGACTTTTGAGAACGGAAAGAATCGTTTTGAAGCTATGGGTGATGTTGATGAGTCAATTGACTTTATGCGATTCTATGCATATCAAATGGAAAAAAATAATGGTTTTTGCAAACAGACGTCTCATCCAAATCCTAACGAAAAGACTCAGACAATCATGAAACCTTATGGAGTATGGGGAATCATCTCGCCGTTTAATTTTCCCTCTGCAATAGCAATTGGAATGACAACTGGTGCATTAATTACTGGAAACACTGCTGTTTTGAAACCTGCAAGCGATACTCCTTTGTCTTCATTTTATTTTGTCAAATACTTGTTTTCTAAAATTCCTGATGGAGCATTAAATTTTGTAACTGGTTCTGGAAGTGTAGTAGGAAAAACTTTGATTGAAAGTGATGATGTTGATGGCATAGCATTTACTGGTTCAAGAGAAATAGGCATGCAGGGATTTCAAGAATTCACAAAAACCACAACAAAACCTTTCATTTCTGAAATGGGTGGAAAAAATCCTGTTATCGTTACAAAAAATGCTGATTTGGAAAAGGCAGCAAATGGTGTGATGAATGCAGCATTTGGATTTGGAGGACAAAAATGCAGTGCTTGCTCTAGAGTTTACATTCAAAATGAGATTGCAGAAAAATTCATTGAAAAGTTAGTTGAAAAGACAAAAAAGATCAAAGTTGGCATGCCATGGGAAAAAGATGTTTTTCTTGGACCAATAATTAACTCAGATGCAAAATCAAAATTTGAAAATGCTTCTGATCTTGCAAAAAAAGATGGACATATACTGATTGGCGGTTCTGTCATTAAAACAGGTAATCTTGAAAATGGCCATTTTGTGGAACCTACAATAGTAGAAAAATTACCTGAGGAACACAAATTGATGGAAGAAGAATTGTTCTTGCCATTTTTGTGTATTCAAAGATATGATGATTTTGATGAGGCAGTAAAACTTGCAAACAAGTCTAAATATGGACTTACTGCAGGGATTTTTTCAGAAGATAAAAAACAATTAGATGACTTTTTTTCAAAAATTCATTCTGGTGTTGTATATGCAAATCGTTCTGCTAGTGCCACCACTGCTGCCTTGGTATCAAGCCAACCTTTTGTAGGCTGGAAGCACTCTGGAACAACTGGAAAAGGAGCTGGAGGAGAAAATTACTTGCAACAATTCTTGAGAACTCAAACTCAAACTCGTTGTGACTGAATTAAAGAACTTCCAAGTAACAAAATGTTTCTCTTTCTTTCTTTGATTCTTCTAATAGAGTATGCTAACCAATTTGTTCCATACGGAATGTAATCTGAAACAATAAATCCATTTTTTACAAGATCTGGCTTGATTTCTTCTCTAATTCCCTTAAGAAACTCAAATTCAAACTTTCTTGGATATTTTTTTGATAATGCTTTTGCTTTTTTTATGATGTTATTGTCATGGGATGCAATCGCAAATTCATTTCCTTTTTTAAATAATATTGTCATTAATTTAATGTAATTTTTATCAACATCTTCTCTAGTCCTAAAAGATATACTTGATTTTTCTCTATAAGCTCCCTTTACAAGACGAATTTTGGCACCAATTCCTATTAGGTGGATAAGATCATCTTCAGTTCTTTTGAGATTTGCTTGCAAAGCAATTCCTAATCTTTCATATTTTGAAAAAAATGAGCTATACAACTCAATTGTTTCATCAGTGTGCTCTGATGATTCCATATCGAGCCAGATAAACACATGTGCATCACGCATCTTTTGAATAATTTCCTCTAAACTTTTGTAACATTGCCTTTGACTAATTGATAACCCTATTTGCGTGGGTTTTACAGAAATTGCACCTCTAATCTTCCATTTTCTAAAAGAATTGGCAATTATCTGATAATCGTTAATTGAATTTTGAACCTGTTTTTTTGTTGTATGATATTCTCCTAATTTGTTGATGATTGCGTGTCTTCCCATATGATATGCATTTTTTGCTGACAATAATGCATCATCAATTGTATTTCCTGCAATCCATTTTTTTGCAATTTTAAACAAAAATTTTTCCATTAGTTGCATTTTTTTCTACTATTTCTTGGTGCACCAATAAAATATAATTTTCATATGTATCAATATTTGATAAACGGATATTGGCATGCAAGCCTATCTGCGTCCATTTTCATCCCCAAAACGGTAGGTGAATCCTCTATGATTTGATAAAATATTATGGTGGACCGAATGGGATTTGAACCCACGACCTTTGCGGGGAATATTCCCTTACGCAGTGTGAGTGCGTCATCCAAACCAAACTAGACGACCGGTCCAACGATTCTACAAAATGACGAGTTTTTTTGTCTTTGCTATTTGTGATACTGATATTACCTTGACCTTTTCTATTCATTTTAGAAATTAGTGATATGTCTCTTCAAGAATTTGATGCCCTAATTGATAGAATGCAGCTTGCATTAGAGTATGCAGAGAATCTAGGTCAGTATGTGGAGGCAGCCAAGGTGCTGTTTCAGATGAATGATCAATTACCTGATGATATGCAATTAATATTTGAGGACCTTGATAATCCTGAAGCTGCAAAGTCATTTGTATCTGCATACAAATCAGAACTACGATCAGCAATTGTAAATTATCGACAAAGATTGATGAATTATTGATTCTATTTCTTGACGCCGAGATTTCTGTTCTTTAATCTCAAGTATGGATTTCTGCATTTTCTACATCTTGTAGCGTCAATATCATTTCTACAACCACAGTTAAAGCAAATTCTCATTACAAGTCTGGCTTGCTGTGCAATTCGTTTCTTTTCGGGATCTGTGATTGGCATTTAATTTTCACCGATTTCTCTCTCTTTTATTCTAATCGGATTGCTCCATCTTTCCTGCTAGTAAAACTGGCACTTCTGCAGGTCTTTTGGCTACTGGAATGTTAGCTTTGTTAAACATTGAAACCTTGGATTCAGCAGAACCATATGTTCCCATCACTATTGCACCTGCATGTCCCATTCTCTTCTCTTTGGGAGCCGCACGTCCTGCAATGTATGCCACTGCTGGTTTTTTGAATCCTGAATCTATGATTTTCTGAGCTAGCATCTCTTCGGAATCCCCCCCGATTTCACCAACAATTACCAATCCTTCTAAATCTGGAATATCTTTTACCATGTCAAATGCATCAATGAGTCTTGTTCCATTGATTGGGTCTCCTCCAATTCCAATTGTGATTGATTGACCAAATCCTGCATTAGTTAGAGCATCTGAAATCTCATACAGTAATGTTCCACTCTTTGATAAAACTGCAATCTTTCCAGCTTTGAATGGCATTGCTGGCATGATCCCAATTTTGATTAATTCTGGAATCATTATCCCTGGTGTGTTCGGACCAATGATTACTGCTCCTTTCTTGTTTGCCAAGTCAAGTGCCTCCATTGTATCTCTAATTGGAACATGCTCTGGAATTGCAACTAGCAATTTGATTCCGGCTTCTAATGCCTCTTTTGCAGCTGACAAGAAGAATTTTGCTGGAACAAAGACAATTGATATTTTAGCATCAGTAGCTTCTACTGCCTCTTTCATTGTATTGTAAATTGGAACGCTTTCATTCCAAGTCTGGCCTCCTTTTCCTGGAGTTACTCCAGCTACGATGTTAGTTCCATAAGTTAACATGTTTCCTGCATGAAGTGAACCATATGATCCTGTAATCCCTTGAACGATCACTCCTTTTCTCTCATAATCATGCTCTCCGGGCTTTCCTTTGAGTAGTCCAAAAATATCTGTCATTTCTTTATCCCCATTACTGCTGCATTAATTGCCTCTTCAACTGTATCGAAAATCTTTGTTTGGGAATCCTTGAGCATCTCTTTTGCTTTCTCTGATTCAGTTCCTTTGAGTCTGGAGAACACTGGCAAGTCAATTAGATTATCCTCATATGCTTTGAGAAATGCTTCAGCTACTACTGTAGTCTTTACAATTCCGCCATAGAGATTAACTAGAATCCCTTTCACCCTTTTTATTTTGCTAATTAAAGTCAGTGCTTCATAAACTGATTCTGTTGTTGCACCGCCGCCAACATCAAGAAAACATGCTGCCTTTCCGCCGTTATCAGATAACATATCAAGTGTGGACATTACTAGACCTGCACCGTTTCCAACTACTGCAATGTCTCCATCCAACTCTACTAATGAGAATCCACTTTTCTCTGCTCTCTCCTCTATCTCTGTCTTTTCTTGATACTTTTGTAACTCCTCATGTCTGAAATTACTATTATCATCTGTGACAAATTTACCATCAAG
>JBFIEJ010000074.1:0-5616 GCA_041603475.1 Candidatus Nitrosopumilus sp.
AAAGTTCATCAAGATGGCTACAATTGAGACAGAAATAGAAATCAATTCCACAGTTGACAAAATATGGGATATAATATCAGATATTGACAATGAACCAAAATTTTGGAAGGGAACAAAAAAAGTCAGAAATATTTCAAAAGACGAGAACACCATTCATCGCGAAATTACCATTGCTTTTAGAGATCAAAAATGTCTTCAGGAAGTTCATCTTTTTCCAAAAGAGAAAATTGAAGCCAAGTTCACAAAAGGGATCATAGATGGGATGAAAATACTAGAAATCGTACAAAAAGATGGAAAAATATTCCTCAGAACATCATGGGATGTAAAATTAACTGGAATGATGGGAATGTTCACAGGAATAATAAAAAAACACATCAAGAGTGGAACGGAACAAGCTTTGAAGAGCATCAAATTAGAAATCGAGAGATAGATTCATGGAATTAATAATAGATATTTTCAATTATTCTTTAACAGCAATTTTAATTGGCATTTGTGGGACTTGGATATTTTTAATAAAATCAATGAGAGATTCATTTAGACTAACACCATATCTGGATAAATTTGAAAACACTTCCAAGGACACTCCCAAAGTTTCAATAATTCTCCCAGCAAGAAATGAACAGGATTATATCGAAAGATGTTTGGATTCATTAATTAAACAGGATTATGGAAATTATGAAATTATAGTAATCGATGATTCTTCTGATGATAACACAGGAAAAATAATTGCAGAATATGCAAAAGAGAATTCAAAAATCATACCAGTTATTGCAAAACCAAAACCTGAAGGATGGATGGGAAAGAACTGGGCATGTATGGAAGGATTTAGAAAATCATCCGGAGAACTTTTGTTGTTTACTGATGCAGACACAAAACATTCGAAAAACGTTGTTTCACTAGCAGTTGCACATTTACAATCAACTAATTTAGATGCATTATCAACAATTCCAAAATTATTGACATTTGATTTTTGGACAAATGTAACCCTTCCAATGATCTCCACATTTTTACATACTAGATTTTCAGCTTTGAATGTCAACAATCCAACAAAAAAAACAGGGTATTTCTTTGGAAGTTTTTTTATTTTAAAGAAAAAAACATATGAAGACGTTGGGATGCATGAAGGAGTTAAACATGAAATTATTGAAGATGGTGCCCTAGGTAAAAAAGTGAAAGAGCAAGGACATAAAATGAAATTGGTGAGAGGGGAACACCTAATCGAAGCTGTTTGGGCTCGAGATGGGGCCACATTATGGAATGCTCTAAAAAGATTAATGATTCCACTTTATCTTCAAAGCTCAAAAATTGCTATTGCAATTTTCTTTGCAATAACATTTTTGTTATTTATTCCATTTCCAATATTTGTAACGTCGTTAATCATACCTTCTGAAACTATTTCAACAAAAATTGTTTGTATTTTATCAGCACTTGCTTCGATTCTAATTTACACAGGTGCGGTGATCGAAATCAAAGTAGGGCTCAAATTAAAATTAGTTTATGCTTTGTTTGCTCCTATCGGAAGCTTGATTGTTGTTTTAGGATTTTTGAGTGGATTACTTCAGGCAAAAAATGCCTCTTCAGTAACTTGGAGAGGAAGAAGTTATTCAATGAAAGACCACACACAAAGTTCAATCAGTGTATAGCAAGCCTTTTAGATAGAAAATGGTCAAGAAAAAATCTCATGGACAAATCGGGATTATTTGTAGGTGGGGGATTAGGCGCAGCAATAGTTATAGTTGCTGTCATAGGATTATTCATTTCATCTCCAGATTCAATTAATACACAGATACCTGTTGAAGATGGACAATTACCAAGTGCAATAGGACAATCAAATGAAATCTATTCAAAAAATTTATCTTTAATTGAGATTTTTGAAAAATCAGAACCAGGTGTAGTACGAGTAAATGTTCAAAGATTAGAAACAAGTGAGGGAGGTACAGGAGGAGTAGGATCAGGTTTTGTTTTTGACAAGAAAGGACATATTATTACAAATGCTCATGTGATAAATAATGCAAAAAAAGTTGTTGTAACTTTTCTTGATGGACGTTCATACAATGCAGAAATAATCGGGGTTGATGCATTTACAGATATGGCAGTAATCAAGGTAAATTCAGATCTAGTATTATTACACCCATTATCATTAGGCGATTCTTCAAATCTCAAAGTTGGAGAGCAAATTGCTGCAATAGGTAATCCATTTGGATTATCAGGTTCTATGACTTCAGGAATAGTCAGCCAACTAGGCAGATTACTCCCGTCAGGAGCAGGGTATTCTATTCCAGACGTAATTCAAACAGATGCGGCAATTAATCCTGGAAATTCAGGTGGGCCACTGTTAAACATGAGAGGAAGTGTAGTAGGAATCAATACTGCAATCCAATCAACAACTGGAGAATTTACAGGTGTTGGATTTGCAATTCCGTCACAAACAGTAGCAAAAATAGTTCCAACTTTAATTGAAAAAGGAGAATACAAACATCCATGGATTGGAATTGCAGGAAGGGATATTGATCCAGATTTAGCAAATGTTTTAGAACTTAGAGAAGCAGTAGGATTTTTGGTAATTACAGTTGTAGAAAATAGCCCAGCTGATAAAGCAGGACTAATCGGTTCAGATAAAACCATAGAAGTTGAAGGAGTCAATTATCCAATGGGAGGAGATATAATTTTGTCTGTAGATGGAATGGAAGTGAGAAAAATAGATGATATTTTAATTCATTTACAGAGAGCAAAATCAGTAGGAGATGAAATGGTATTAGAAATTCTCAGAGATGGTAGAACAACAGATGTGACAATTGTTCTTCAAGAGAGACCAAACGGGAATTAACTCGATACAAGCATAAATAGTCCCAGTCAAGAATTCTTTCTATTGAACAATCTTGTGTTAAACTCAGAGAGTTTAAACAGTATTTTAGATAATAAAACAATTCAACGTCAAGACATTATTGAAATTTACAGTAAATCGATTAATGACCCAACAGAATTATTCTTAGTTTCTCAAAAATTACGAAAAGAATACAAAAATGACACTGTCACATTTTCTAAAAAGGCATTTTTCAATATCATAAATCTTTGTAGAGATACTTGTTCTTACTGTACTTACAAAGCAGAGCCAATAGAAGAAAAACTATCATTGATGTCAAAACAACAAATCATAGATCTCTTACAACTTGCAAAAAAGTACAGATGTGTTGAGGCACTTTTTGTTACAGGAGAACGTCCTGAAGAAAAATATCAACAAGCAAAAGACTGGTTAAGAGAAAATGGCTTCAAATCAACTGTAGAATATTTGATTTTTGCATCTGAATTAGCTTTAGAGCAAGGACTATTTCCTCACACCAATGCTGGAAATCTAAATTATAAAGAAATGAAAGAATTGAAAAAAACCAATGTATCAATGGGGATTATGTTGGAAAATATTAGTGAAAGATTAACAGAAAGAGGAATGCCACACTATTTGGCACCAAGTAAAAATCCAAAAGTAAGATTAGAGATTTTAGAAAACTCAGGCAAATTGAAAATCCCAATGACAACAGGAATTCTGGTAGGAATTGGAGAAACTGTGGAAGAAGTTATTGATTCACTGTTAGCAATTAAAGAACTGCATAAAAAATATGGAAATATTCAAGAGGTAATTTTACAAAACTTTCAACCTAAACCAGATACTGCTATGAGGAATTCACCATCTACAAATGAAAATTATTTCAAAACAATTGTTGCTTTATCAAGAATTATTATGCCAGAAATGAATATCCAGATACCACCAAATCTATCGCCAAAATCATATCAGAGTTTTCTCAAAGTAGGGATTAATGATTGGGGAGGGATATCACCTTTAACTCCAGACTTTGTAAATCCAGAGTTTTCATGGCCAGAGATTAACAAAGTGGAAAGATATTCTCAAGAAGCAGGTTTTAAATTAAAATGCAGATTTCCAGTATATCCTGAATTCTTTTCTTTTATTAGCAAAGAGTTAAGAGACAAGATGACTAATATTGAAAATGAGGAGCAATTAGTTAGAGAGGATTATTGGAAATGACAAATATAGAATCTCTTTTTAAAAATGCCGATCCCGTTATTTCTGAAATTCTAAACAAAGCATTATCTGAAAAAGAGATTTCATCAAATGAAGGACTAGAGTTATACAAAACACATGGTATAGATTTCCACTTAGTAGGACTTGTAGCTGATGAAATTAGAAGAAGAAGGGTTGGAGATGTTGTATCATATGTGGTTAATAGAAATATCAATTTTACAAACGTATGCATAAAACAATGTGGTTTTTGTGCATTTAGTAGAGATTTTAGAGAAGAAGAAGGATATTTCTTGCCTACTGAAGAGATTGTCAGGAGAGCAAAGGAAGCATATCACTTAGGGGCAACTGAAGTTTGCATTCAAGCAGGACTCCCACCAGACATGGAGGGGGATTTGTATGAAAATATTTGCAGAGAAATAAAAAAAGAAATCCCAGATATCCACATTCACGGCTTTTCACCAGAAGAGATACTTTATGGTGCCACAAGATCAGAAGTCTCAATTGAAGAATTTTTAAAAAGAATGAAAGAAGCTGGTGTAAACACCCTTCCTGGAACATCAGCTGAAATTCTTGATCAAAAACTAAGAGATAAAATATCTCCAGGGAGAATTAGTGTGAAAGATTGGGAGAAGATAGTCAAAATTGCCCATTCCATAGGAATTAACACAACTTCAACTATGATGTTTGGTCACTTGGAGACATTAGAACAAAGAGTAAACCATATTGCAAAATTACGAGACATACAAAAAGAAACAAAAGGATTTACAGAATTTGTGCCACTAAATTTCATTCATACTGAAGCACCAATGTATAAACATCAACTTCATGATGGGATCAGACAAGGAGGGAGCGGGAATGATGTTTTGTTAACACATGCCATTGCAAGAATAATGCTCAACAATCAAATCGATAACATACAAATGTCTTGGGTAAAAGAAGGGCAGAAAATGTCACAGTTATTGCTAATGTGGGGAGCAAATGATTTTGGAGGAACTTTGATCAATGAAAGTATATCAACTTCAGCAGGTTCAGAATATGGACAATTACTGAAACCCAAAGAAATTAGAAGGATGGTAAAAGAGATTGGAAGAATTCCTGCAGAAAGGAATACAGAGTATGGCATATTAAAGAAATTTGACAAAGACAATGAAATTGAAGATGAATTAGATAAAGTTACAGATTCATCACAATTCGGATCTTATGTAGAGTTGATTAAAATTAATAAATTTAGATATACCAATCCAAGGAGAAAATGATTGTCTGCCTTTGAAAAGGCACTTAATCATTCAAAGAAAATAGGAATAGATGAATGTGAAGTAGTCTCTGTAAAAAAAAATATCACAACAATTAGAATTACAGATTCTGAAATTGCCGAGATTAAACAAAATTTTGATGAAAATTACGGCATAAAACTAATTCATGATAAAAAAATCATGTCACTCCAGACAACAAATAAAGAAAATATTGAAAAAGACATCAGTAAATCTTATTCATCAATTTCAAATCTCAAACCAAGAGAATTTTGGAATGGATTACCTTACAAAATTAAAAATTCAAAAATTTATGGCACATATGATAAA
>JBFIEJ010000075.1:0-5360 GCA_041603475.1 Candidatus Nitrosopumilus sp.
ACGTTGTGTATTTGAGTCAGCTTTCAAAATCATCATGCAACAATAGTTTGTTTCTAGAATAATCAACATCTATTGCAATGATTACTGGCTTGTCTTTTGATTTCTTTGCCTCTTCTAAGATTTTTGGAAATTCTTCAGATGTTTGAACCTTGTAGCCAATTGCACCAAAACTTTCAGCTAGTTTTACAAAGTCAGGATTGTTAAATCTAGTATACGCATCCCTGCCATACTCATCCATCTCTTTGAGCGATATCAGACCATACCCACCATCGCACCAAACCACTATAATTATAGGCAAATTTAGTCGCGCAGCAGTCTCAATCTCATGAACACTCATTAAAAATGCCCCATCTCCACACATTGCAACAATTTTTCTATCAGGATATACTAACTGAGCTGCGATTGCACCTGGTACTGAGAAGCCCATAGAGCAGAATCCATTTGGAATTAAACATGTATTTGGAACATATGTGTCGTAGGTTTTTGCAATCCACATTTTGTGTGCACCAACATCAGATAGTACAACATCATTTTCTTCAAGACTTGCCCTGACATCGGTAACAAGTTTTTCTGGTTGAATAGGAAATGATGTGTCGTTTTTATGTTTTTTAATTCTTTCAACTACCTGTTGTTTGATTTTTTGAAACAGTTCAGGTATTTCCTTTTTAGGGTAATCAATTGAAGGATCCTCTGCCTTTTCTTTTTCAAGTTCTTCTAGAATTGCATCTATGGTATATTCTACGTCTGCATCAATGTCAACGTCTGGAGGATAGTATGTGTCTATTTCTGCAGGAGTAAAATCAATGTGAATAATTTTCTTTGTCAAGTCACTATTCCAGTGCTTTGGACTGTATTCTACCAAGTCATATCCAATTGCAATTACTAAGTCTGCCTCCTTCATAGCAATCAATGCATGGTCTGCTTGTTTGATTCCTATTGTCTGTAGGTGGCGCTCAGAATCATCAGATATTACTCCTTTTGCCATGAATGTATTCATTGAACAAATTCCAGTTTTTTCTGTAAACTGTCTAATGTGAGAACTAGCATTTTCTCTGATGCATCCGTTTCCAACAAGTAGTAATGGTTTTTTTGATTCAATGATTAGTTTTGCAGCACGAATTACAAGAGAAGGATGAGGCTTTGAGCGAATAGTTATGGATTGCTTAATTGGTAATATTTCTGATTGTTTTTTGGCAATGTCTTGTGGAAGCTCGATGTGGGTTGCTCCACTTTTTTCTTCCAGTGAAATTTTGAAAGCACGACGAACAATTTCAGGAATATTATCAGTGTTCCTGATAGACCAATTCCACTTTGTGATAGGCTTGAATAACGTAATTGCATCCATGTTCTGGTGAGATTCCTTGTGTAAGAGATGAGAATCAGTCTGACCAGTAATTGCAAGTACACGGGATCTATCCATGTTTGCATTTGCAATTCCAGTTGTAAGATTAGTTGCTCCAGGTCCAAGCGTTGCAAGACATACTCCAACCTTTGGTGTAAGTCTACCATAGACATCCGCCATAAATGCTGCAGACTGTTCATGTCTAACAAGAATGAATTGAATTTTAGAATTCAACAATGATAAACAAAAATCAGAATTCTCCTCACCTGGAAGACCAAAAATATATTCTACACCCTCACTTTCAAGGCATTTCACAAACAGATCAGAAGCTTTCATTAAATTATTGAATGTTATAGAACAATCTATCATATCTACTTTTTGAATTATCAAAGGTTAAGACATAGATTAACAAATTAGATCAATTGGACAAAGAGCGCTTAAGAGTAAAGAGTGGACGTAGTAAGGGATGTAAAGATTGTCTTATCCACAGATGCATTCCAAGTAGTTGTAGTTGTGATTGTCACGAATAGTATTCTTTGAAGCCTTTGTCTGTTGGATACAGTTCAACTTTTGGACCAAAGAGTCCTTGTTTATGAAGAACTTTGAGAAGTCCATTTTTTTCAAGATCATCTAGAATTTCTTCTAGTTCTTTGCTTGTAAATCCAGTATTCTTTTGAATTTTTTCAAAAGAATTTGAACCTCGATTCAGCTCACCTAATACCAGCAAGTCCCTTGTTTGTGGTTTGGTTACTTCTTTTTGGGGTTTGCTTGAAGCATTTTCAAAGTTTGGAGAAAATTGCTTATCTTGAATTGTTTGAGGGGAATTTTCTTTCTTTCTATATTTTGAAATTATTCTAGGAATGATTCTAGCCAGAGGGATTGCCATAAAGACTACAAGATAAATCCAAGAATAATTGGGCTCCATTACTTTACTTTGATTTACATGTGATAAATTTGTTAAGAGTGAGTCTAATGCCTAATTTGGCACATATTTGCATTGGTATAATAGTGGTAAATACCAGTAGATAGTAGTGTCAAAGTATCAATCCCCTAAAGTTAGTGTAAACATGAATGCTGCAAAGGGAGTAGTAATTGCAATAATTATTCTAATTATAGTAGGCGTAGTAGCTACTGCATCTGTAAAAATTGTTGATGCAGGTCACAGAGGAGTTCTTTTGCATTGGGATGCAGTTGATCTTACAAAACCACCATTAGAGGAAGGACTGCATTTTGTAGTTCCATTCCAAGATGAAGTGGTAAACATTGAAGTTCGTACTCTTAAGTATGCAAGTGAAGCTAGAAGTGCATCACGGGATTTGCAGACAGTAGAGACCACAGTAACTGTAAACTATCATCCAGACAAAGAATCGGTACATAGACTATACAAGAATCTAGGACTAGATTATGAAAATAGAGTAATTCAACCAGCAATTGAGGAGACTGTAAAACAAGTAACCGCAAATTACAACGCTGAAGAACTAATTACAAAAAGACCCCTAGTAAAACAAGACATTGAAGCATCAATTAGAGAAAGATTGAATCAGTTCAATGTAGTTACAGAAGTAATATCAATTACAGACTTTGAGTTTTCACTATTATTTGCACAAGCTATCGAATCCAAAGTAGAAGCAGAACAAAATGCATTGAGAGCAGAAAATGATTTGAAAAGAATCGAGGTAGAAGCAAGACAGATAGAAGCTCAAGCAATAGGTAAAGCCAATGCAAACATTGCAGAGGCAAAAGGTGAAGCAGAAGCTATTGCTATTATTAACAGGGCTTTAGCTGAGAATCCAAACTATTTGGATTGGTTAAAAACACAAGCATGGGATGGTAAACTACCATTGGTAGTTGGAGAAGGTGGAACACCATTTATCCAAATTCCTGTAAAATAGACTAGTTTTTCTAACTTTCAGATTTACTTCTTAGTGAATCATACATTGCAAGAAACTGCTCAGGCTCATTTTGTCTATAATTCTTTTCCAAAGCTTGAATTTCCTTATGAGTAATCTTTTCACCTTTGTTGTCATAGTATTCCTTTATGATTTGAGCGGGAGTTTTTCTTATATTGTATTTTTTCAAAGTGTTATCAACTGATCTTTTGCAAATAAAATCAAAGAGAATAAATCGATAAACAAGGTATCCAGACAAACCAACAATTGCTACAATAATTATTGGAATTACAATAATTGACACCATATCTTACTTAATACATCCAACCTATTTCATTGTTATCTATGTTACTAGGAAAAATAAAAGCTCAGTTTTAAATATTGTAAAAAAATTAAACACGTCATGCCAAGAGTTTCATGGTTTGATATTCCAGCTGATGATATTGAGAGAGCACAAAAATTCTACAAGGATGTCTTTGATTGGAAATTTGACAAGTGGGATGGACCAATGGAGTACTATATGGCTGATACCGGAAAAGAAGAACCAGGAATTAACGGAGGATTGGCAAAGAGAATGCCTGGTCAGATGGGAATTACAAATACAATAACTGTTCCATCAGTTGATGATTTTGCAAAAAAAATTGTTGATAATGGTGGGCAACTAATCACTCAAAAGATGCCAATTCCAGGAATCGGCTGGTTTGCACAGTGTTCTGATACCGAAGGGAATATCTTTGGAATTATTCAGATGGATAAAGAAGCAAAAACCACCTAAATTAATAGTTAGAAAAATCTCTCACTGTTCAATTGAGTTACAAGTTTTTAGAGCATGCAACTGATGCAATAATTGAAGTTACTGCAAAAGATCTCAAAGAAGCATTTGCAGTAACAGCTGATGCAGTAATTAATCTAACACTTGACCAAGATAAGGTTGAAGAAAAAGATCAAAAAGAGTTTTCAGCCACTGGGAAAGACTTGCATTATCTCCTATTCAATTGGATTGAAGAGATCACATTTGTTCTAATTACTGAGGGCTTTGCAATTAAGCGATTAGAGTTTGAAATTGATAAGAAAAAAGAGTATAGCATAAAGGCCAAGGCATTTGGAGAACCTCTAAAGTTTTCAAAGCATAACTTCAAAGTCGAGATTAAAGCTCCAACATTTTATGATATGGAAATTAAAACTGAGGGGCAAATTTACATGAGATTTTTGCTTGATTTGTGAATATTAATTTGCTAGAAACAAGAAGAAATTATACGCGTTTTTTAAAAATAAACTCAGCAAAGTAGGTATGTGCGAACAAGTTTAGGATTATTTGCAGTATTTTCACTATTTCTAATTATGATGGTACCAGCATTTGCTGATGTCACATCCATGAAGCTAGAAAAGAGTTTTTACACAATTGATGAGAGTTTCACATTCATTGGGACTCAAGATGCAAAGGACACCGTTTTTGTAATTATTCGTGATTCAACTGGAGATTTCAAGGGAATGCTTTCAGACCCATCACCTGATCAAGGAGAGTTTTCAGTAATTCCAAGACCTGTATCTAATTTCTTTAGCAGTGAAGGAACATACAATGCAACTGCATTTATTGATAGTCAAAAAGAAGAAGAAGGATTTACAATAAAAATAGAATTTGACGGGGATAAAATTTTTGAAGTTCCTGATTATGTACTACAACTAGTTGCAATTCCAGATAAAACAATTGAAGAGAAAAAGACTTTGACATTTACTGTAAAAACTACTGAAACAGTAGAAGGTGCAGTTTTTAGTTTAGAAAAGAATCCACCTACAGGAGCATCCATTGATGCAACTACTGGTAAATTTCTTTGGACTCCAACAGAATCTCAAGGACCAGCATCATATGTCTTTGATATTGTAGTAACTAAAGGTGCACAAATTGACAGAGATACAATTACAGTAACAGTTACTGAAAAAGCAACTCCTCCTCCACAACCTGAGCCAGAACCTAAACCAGAACCAGAACCAAAATCTAAAGAGTTACAGATTCCTGCACCTTTTGTAGATGAATCAAAAGATCCACAGAGTTATGTAGATAGATACAACAATGAGAAGACCTACAAGGATTGGTTTGATAAAACATATCCAGAGTATGAGTCAATTTA
>JBFIEJ010000076.1:0-5283 GCA_041603475.1 Candidatus Nitrosopumilus sp.
AATTCGAGTTTAAGAGATGGTCTAGTGCACAGATTATGCGTTAGACAAGACAATTGCTTGTTTGATGTCAGCTAAACGCTCATTGAATACTTCAGTAACCAAGTTCATCATGGCAAAAGTAGATTCAGCGTTTGTTGGTTGTCCTGTATCTGTCAGTTTGTTTTGTATGTATTCAGTAGACTTTGCAACAAAGGAGTGATACACCATTCCAAAAATACAATCATCAGAATTAATATCCCAGTTTGCAGAGTTTACCATGTTTGAATAAGAGGGAATTTGATTAATTACAATGTTCAATAGAACTTCAAGTTCTTTCTTGTCTTCTGCTGAGTCCATAATTGTGATTGACTTTGAGACTAAAGAGTATTGCCAGTTAATTTCTCATATGCAATTACGTAGCGTTGCGTCATCTTTTCTATGATCTCATTTGGAATATCAGGCGCAACAGGTTCCTTTCCTTGTTCTCTATCATCATCGAATTTTTTCTGATAACCATTTGCAGTAAGCCAGTCACGCAAAAGTTGCTTGTCATATGCCTCCTGTATCTTTCCTACCTCAAAGGTATCTTTTGGCCATAAACGATATTCATCAGGACCAATAGAGTCACCCAAAGTAATTTTACCACCTAAAATTCCAAATTCTAGTTTCAAATCAGCTAGGATAAAACCTGCTTTATCTGCAATTGATGCCATCTTTTTGTAAATATCAATGGATGTTTTCTCTAACCAAGAATACTGCTCTTCTGTAACTAGTTTCATCTCCAATGCCTTTGATTTGTCAATTGGAATATCGTGTTCAGATTTTGTCGTAGGATCAAATATTGGACATGGCAGTTTTGCTGCAAGTGTGGTATCAGTTCCCTCAGGAACGGTAACCTCTCCTTTTTTCCATCTACTCACGAGACTGCCATAAAAATAGCCTCGTACCACGCACTCGATTGGAAGCATTTTCATTTTTTTTACAATAATTTCAGTATCAGATCTCCTTTCAACAAAATGATTAGGTACTGGTAACTCATTGAACCAAAACTCTGCAAATTTGCATAGTACCTCCCCCTTCTTTGGGATATCTTGTTTGAATTTTACATCATATGCAGATACTCTATCTGAGAACTTGAAGAGTAGTTTTGTATCATCCACATCATAGAGATCCTTTACTTTTCCACTTGTAAGAAATTTCAACTAGACACACTTTATTTTTGAAGAATTTAACTGCTAGGAAAAATCAAGAGCCCATCATTCCAACCATCTTTGGCATCTCTCGATATGCCTTGTTTACAAAGACATCATTATCGGCACTAATCATAACAAACTCCATTGGGTTTTCAGGCGGAGGAGAGACAATGATTTTTTGACCAGCTTTGATGGTTCCCAATTCCAAGGTATCACCTGCTCCAAAATTTACATGTACATTAGTTAGTGGTTCAGAGCCAGTATTTTGAATTGTCACCCTACCCATTACAAAGAGATTCTGCTTGTCTAGGATTGGATCAACGAAGATATCGTATTCTTGAGTAGATATGGATAATTTCAATATATCAGAGCCAAAAACAATTGCCATAATACCAATTGCTGCAATTCCAATTCCAATTAGAATACTGTATTGATTCACGACGTATATGGGCGGTTTTAATTTAAGAACTTTTTTTCAAAATATTAATTCAGTGTAATTTATGACATATTATGGAAGAAGGGCAGATAATAATACCATTATTGATTGCCATTGCAGTGGGGATTTTTGTCGGAAGTAGAATATGGATTCTTTTTAAAAAATAAAACATCTGTTATTTCAATAAGCAAGATTACTTTACAATAACGCCATTCCAAAATGCAATCATCCCTTTAATTTTGGATGCTGCCTCATTTGGTTCTGCATAGTACCAAGCACAATCTTTGTTTGTTTTGCCGTTTACTGTAACGGAATAATAATTGGCCATTCCCTTCCAACCACAAAATGAAGTGGTATCAGATTTTGTAAAATACCCTTTTTTAATGGAATCAAAAGGAAAATAATGATTCCCCTCAACTTTTATGGTATTTCCACTTTCTGCAATGATCTTACTATTCCAAATTGCTTGCATAATTATCGCTTCTGTAATTTCTATTTAAAAAAATATCCTATTCCCCTTTCATCTCTTCACGGCTTCGGAATTCAGGTGTAATTCCAAGTGATTCATAGTTACCTGAAGAGCAGGTAAAGCACATAGAATCTGCAGGGATTCCTACTGCTGCTGCAAGATTTTCAGCATCATTATACCCCAAAAAGTCCGCACCAATACTTTTTCTAACCATCTCAGTGATTTGCTCTTGATTCATCTCTTGCCCATCAGAGTATGTTGCAAGCTCCTCTTGTGAGGGAAAATCAATTCCAGCATAACAGGGAAATTTAATCGGAGGATATGTAATTACCATGCTGATTTTTTTAGCTCCTGCACGTCTTAGGGCTTTGATAATTGCCTTGGAGCTAGTTCCCCTAACGAGACTATCGTCAATTACTACAACATGTTTTCCTTCAATGATTTCCCTAATAGGAATAATCCATCTATTAATCTCGATTCTATCTGATTGGTGTGGTTCAATAAAACTTCGAAGTGGACCTTTCTTGCTGTATCTATCCTTTAGAAGTCCCTCATCAAAAGAGACCCCAAGTTCTTGTGCATATCCAAGTGCTGCAGGTCTAGCAGAATCAGGTACAGGTATCACCAAATCTGCATCTTTGATTGGGAATTTCTTTGCCAAGAATCGACCAATATTTTTTCTAGCAACATAGATGTTAGTACCCTCCATGTTACTTGATGGATGTGCAAAATAAGTAAACTCAAAAGAACAGTGTGCACGGGTTTTATCATCAGAGAACATTTCAGTCTCCAATCCATTTTTACTTAGTCTAATTAATTCACCAGGATTTACATTTCGTTGTAATTTTGCACCAACTGCAGATACAGCGGATGATTCAGATGCTACAATGTAGGTGTCATCAGCCTCTTTGTGACCCAACACCATTGGTCTGAATCCCTTTGGATCACGTGCAGCATAAACAGAGTTGTCATCAGAGATAAATGTAAAACAATAAGAGCCGACCATCTCGTTTTTCAAAATTGATAGAGCCTTTCCCATCTGTCCGTTCTCAGAGATTAGCGATACCAGTCTTTGTGCTGCAACTAAGGTGTCACTTGCATTTTGTGGAGTAAATGAGCATCCTCCTACTAGATTAGATAATTCTTGAACATTGGCAATCGTTCCATTGTGTGCAATACAGAGATCTTTTACTTTGAGAGGTTGTGCATTTTCAAGTGAGCTTCGACCCATAGTAGAATAACGAACATGTCCGATAACAGAAGGGGACGCATATTCTTCAGAAATTGCCTTAAACTCTGATGATGCAGCAGAAACTAATCCCAGTCTTTTCAATGGTGCTTTGTTGGGAATTGCAATTCCCCAAGCCTCCTGACCTCTATGTTGTAATGCACGTAATGCATCAATTGCCATTGGAACAACATTGGTCCCACTAAGACTGAATATTCCCACTACACCACAATTTTCCTTAACCATGCAAAACCAAATCCCTTAACGAATTTAACCAAGTTTTGTGCGCTTTATCAACTCTTAGATCAATGATAGAACTCTTTCCCTTTACGAATTGGATTTTGTCTCCTCCAAATTGACCAATCTGTTTGAATGAAACCTTATTTTTTTCAAGTATTGCCTCTAGATTCTTGAGATTTTTCTTATCTAATACCAAGAGATATCTGGAGTGACTCTCTGAAAACAAGATTCTATCTACATCAAGTTTTTCTCCTGGAACTTTTTCAAGGAATGTTTTGCATCCAACTTGGTTAGTCATACATAATTCTGATATTGCAATTGCTAGTCCGCCTTTTGAGCAGTCATGAACAGATTTGACCAATTGCTTCTCAATTGCTTGCAGTACTGATTTCATATTCTTCTTTGAATCTGAAAAATTAACTGTAGGACATTTTCCTCCAATAAACTTGTGAATGTATTCAAAATATTCAGAGCCACCCATCTCGTTTTTAGTATCACCAATAATTACAAGATAGTCTTCATTAGTGATCTTTTGTGGAATTAGTGGTTTTTTATCAATCAAGCCAAGTACACCGATTACAGGAGTTGGTTTTATTGGACCATCAGGGGTTTCATTATACAGACTAACCTTTCCGCCAACACATGGAATCTCAAATGATTTTGCAAAGTCAGTTAACCCTTTAAGGGATTCTAAAAATGTCCAGAAAATTTCAGGGTCTTTAGGATTTCCAAATTGAAGATGGTCAAGCATTCCAATTGGTTTGGCACCTGTACAGACAACATTTCTGCATGCCTCCTCAAAGCAACCAATTGCGCCCTCCCTGGGATTAATGTAGCATTGTTTTGGATTTCCATCGATCTTAGCTGAGAGGAATTTTCCATTATCTAATCGCAATACAGATGCATCTTGTCCTGGTTTTACTACAGTTCTAATTCCCACTTCATGATCATATTGCCCGTATACCCAAATTTTGCTGGCAATATTAGGCGATGCTAAAAGTTTCATCATCATTTTTGTATAGTCTGAAATTGGTTTGAGTTTTTTTTCTTTTTCAATGCCCTCAAGATATACTGGTTTTTTTGATGGTAGATCTAGCAGTGTGGCATTTGCAACAACGTCTGTTGGAAGATTTGCAAATGTCTTTTTTCCTTTTTTTACATGCATTTTGTTATCAGATGTTACATGCCCAATGACAGAGCATCCAATCCGGAATTTCTTGCAAATCTCTTGCAGTTTTTTTAGTTTCAATTTGCTTGTAACAATTAACATTCTTTCTTGAGATTCAGATACCATAATTTCATCAGGATGCATGTCTGATTCTCTTGTGTGTACTTTGTCAACATCCATCTCTATTCCAATTTCGAGAGTATCTGCAGTCTCGGAGATTGCACAGGATAACCCGCCACCACCAAGATCTTTCATGGCATGTATTAGTTTCTGATTTCTTGCCTCAAGTATTGCCTCTATGATTAATTTTTCAATAAATGGATCTGGTATTTGTACTGCAGAACGGTCTTCACTCTCCAAGGAATCAGATGCAAATTGAGAGCCTCCAATCCCATCTCGTCCTGTGGAACCTCCAAGTAAAACCACCAAATCACCTTTCTTTGAATGATTTTTAATCAAATTCTCTTTTTTGCCAAAACCAACTGCAGCAACATCTACTAGTGCATAATTTTGATAACAATCATCAAATTCAACTTCTCCCCCGATTGTTGGAATTCCAAGACAATTACC
>JBFIEJ010000077.1:0-5242 GCA_041603475.1 Candidatus Nitrosopumilus sp.
AATAATGAAAATATTTCATTATTAGAACATGTTACAGGACTTGAAGTTGGAAAGCAAATTTCTTATTTTTATTATCCTTTAGAGGATCTAAATCTACAACCAAAAATTATAGGCTCTTTTAATGGAAAAGAAGATTCTGGATTATCTGATTTACTTACTTTAGGTAAAAAAGAAAAAAAGTTTGTTGCCATTTCATCATCAGAACATTTTCATGCAATAAATGTACTATCAAGATTTTCTAGTTTATGTAGTGTTTTAGAGGTTTGTAAATACGCTCAAGATGATATTACTAAAAATGATCTTTCCTCGGATGATTTTCAGGAAATATTTTTAGATAATATGGTTAGTGGATTATTTGATTTAAAATCACTTGGTTCTTCTTTTGAAGGAGCAAATTCACTCATGTATTTAATTAATGGAAGTGTAAAAGGAATTGATGGTTACATTAAACGACTAATTGATGAAATTCGTGCTACATTAAAGAAAAATGATCTAAAAGCTAGTAGAACAAAAATTGCTTTATCTTGGACACTTGATCAACATGCAATGCGAGGAGATAAAATCGAAATGCTTCAAAATTTAACTTCCAGATTAAGAGATTATATTGGTGATGTTGAAGCTTATGAAGATCCAAATTTTGATTTATTTCATAGTGATAAAACCACAATTGTTGTTGCATGCTCAAAATTAGATTTTAATAATATTGAGAAAACAAAACAAAATTCTGATTTAATTGTTGTAAAAGCTAATCCACTTTGTGAAACAATTCAATAATAGTATAAATTAGCTAAATTACAATTTTGTTTAAATTGTCAAGTGAAAATAATCCAGATGAAATCCCTGTAAATATTATATCAGAAAATCAAAAGAACGATGTCCCTTCCAAAGATTTAGAATCATCACAAACTATGGAAGAATTAGCAAAATTATTAGAAATTGAAAAACAAAAATCATTTGAATTTGAAGAAAAATTAAAACATGTATTAGCTGACTTTCAGAATCTAAATAGAAAAACTCAATCTGATATTGAAAAGGGTGTTAATGCAAAAGTAGATGAATTTATTCTAGATTTCCTAAAAATATATGATGATTTTGTTAGGGCAAAAGAAGTTTTTGCTGAGAGTGAAATCAATACTGATGGTCTTGAATCAATTTTGAAAAACATGGATTCTTTATTGAAAAAATATAATGTTATTCCAATAGATGCACTTGGTGAAATTTTTAATCCAAATTTACATGAAGCAATATCAATTATTAATGATCCTGATTTAGATGATAATACAATTACAAAAGAGATCAGGAAGGGATATATTTCTCATGAGAGAGTTATAAGACCAACATTAGTAGAAATTTCAAAAAAAGGATGATAAAATATGGCTAAAATAATTGGAATCGATTTAGGAACAAGTAATTCTGCCGCAGCAGTAGTCATGGGTGGGAAACCAACTATTATTCCAGCTGCTGAAGGCTCTACAGTGGGTGGTAAAGCATTTCCATCAGTTGTTGCTTTTTCTAAAGATGGTGAACTTTTAGTAGGAGAACCTGCTAGAAGACAAGCTGTAACCAATCCTGATAGAACTATAGTTGCAGCAAAAAGAAAAATGGGTTCAGATTACACATTTAAAATTCAAGATAAAGAATACAAGCCTCAACAAATTTCTGCATTTATTTTACAAAAGATCAAAAAAGATGCAGAGGCATTTGTAGGTGAAAAAGTAGAAAAAGCCGTGATTACCGTTCCTGCGTATTTTGATGATAATCAACGTCAAGCAACTAAAGATGCTGGAACAATTGCTGGGTTAGATGTTGTTAGAATTATCAATGAACCTACAGCTGCATCACTTGCGTTTGGATTAGATAAAGCTAAAGAAGATATGAAAATTTTGGTATTTGACTTTGGTGGAGGAACATTAGATGTAACAATTATGGAGATGGGTGGAGGTGTCTTTGAAGTAATGAGTACCTCTGGTGATACTCAATTAGGTGGTACAGATATGGATAAAGTCCTAATAGATTTCATTGTTGATGAATTTAAGAAAAAAGAAGGTGTTGATCTTTCTCAAGATTCAACTGCAATGACAAGAATTAGAGAAGCAGCAGAAAAGGCAAAAATTGAATTATCTACTGTAATGGAAACTGATGTTAACTTACCATTTATCTCACATGATCCATCAACTGGAGCAAAAAATCTTGAATTAAGAATTACTAGGGCTAAACTAGATGAATTAATTAAACCAATTGTTGAACGATGCAAGCCTTCTATTCTAAAAGCTCTAGAGGATGCAAAATTAACCAATTCTGATATTAATAAAATTGTCATGGTTGGTGGTCCAACTAGAATTCCATTAGTAAAGAAATTTGTGAGTGAAGTAGTAGGGAAAGATTCTGAATCCGGAGTTGATCCTATGGAAGCAGTTGCTATGGGAGCAGCTATTCAAGCAGGAATAATAGCTGGAGATGTAACTAGTGATATTGTATTACTTGATGTTACACCATTAACGTTAGGTATTGAAACATTGGGTGGAGTAAGGGAACCATTAATTGAAAGAAATACTACAATTCCAACCTCTAAAAGTAAAGTTTTCACTACTGCAGCAGATAATCAAACAGCTGTTACCATACATGTAGTTCAAGGTGAACGACCTATGGCAACTGATAATGTTTCGTTAGGTAGCTTTAATCTTACTGATTTGCCTCCAGCTCCTAGAGGAATTCCTCAAATTGAAGTAAAATTCGATATTGATGCAAATGGAATAATCAATGTTACTGCAAAAGATCTTGGAACACAAAAAGAAGCAAAAATCACAATTGAATCTACATCTAAATTATCAAAAGAAGAAATTGAAAAATTAAAAGAAGATGCAGAAAAATTCTCTGATGAAGATAAAAAGAAGAAAGAGAAAATTGATTTAAGAAACGAAGCTGAAAGTTATATCTACACAACAGAAAAATTAGTTAATCATGATCTTAAAGATAAAATTTCTCAAGAACAAGGAATAAAAATTTCTGATGCAGTTAAAGAAGTAAAAGAAGTATTAGACAAAGAACCTTCTGAATTAAAACCTAAACTTGAATCATTACAATCGTTAGTAAATGAAGTGACTACTGAGCTTTACAAAAATGCTACTCCTCCACCCGGTCCTGAAGGACAACAAAATACTTCTGAAGAACAAAGTAAAGATAACAATACAGAAGATAAAAAAAATGAATCATCTTCAAGTGATGAAGCTAAAACTAACTAATTTTCTAAATCAACCATTTATACGGCATTTAAGATAAAGGTATGAATTCATGACTGCAAAACGTGATTACTATGAAGTTTTAGGAGTATCAAAAACAACTTCTCCTGATGAGATTAAAAAACAATATCGAAAATTAGCTTTAAAATTTCATCCTGATCGTAACAAATCTGCTGAAGCAGCAGAACATTTCAAAGAAATTTCTGAAGCTTATGCTGTTCTATCTGATCCTGAAAAAAAACAAATCTATGATCAACATGGTCATGCAGGTGTTGATGGAAGATACAGTAGTGAAGATATTTTTCAAGGAGCACGTGGGGATTTTAGTGATATATTTGGACAAGGTGGAGGTGGTTTTGATTCCATCTTTGAATCAATCTTTGGAAGAGGTGGAGGTGGTTTTAGTTTTGGAAGACAAAGGGGTTCTGATATTCTTTACGAAACATCTGTGACTCTAGAGGA
Organism: Candidatus Nitrosopumilus sp.; assembly: GCA_041603475.1. GTDB lineage: Archaea > Thermoproteota > Nitrososphaeria > Nitrososphaerales > Nitrosopumilaceae > Nitrosopumilus. The sequence goes on from JBFIEJ010000077.1 coordinate 3,702, forward strand.
TGTTCTTAAAGGAAAAAAAATGGAAATTGATCTCCAAAAACAAATTCGATGTGATAATTGTGATGGTTCAGGTTGTAAACCTGGTACTGACAAGAAAACATGTAGTTCATGTAATGGTCAAGGACAAGTAAGACAAAGTCGGAATATGGGATTTGCTTCATTTGTAACTGCTGTTCCTTGTTCAACATGTAGAGGACAGGGTTCTATCATTGAAACTCCATGTAGTGATTGTAAGGGACAAGGAAGTAAAAAAGGAAATAAAAAAATTACTTTTGAAATTCCTCCTGGAATAGAGTCAGGTGATTACACAGTCCCAAATGAAGGAAATGAAATTTCTGGTGGAACAAATGGAGATCTAATTGTAAGAGTAAGAGTTCAACCACATTCTCATTTTAATAGAGATGGGAAAGATATTTTCTACGATCAAGATGTATCCATGATTGATGCTGCTTTAGGATGTGAAATTGTAGTGCCAACATTAGAAGGAACAGAAAAAATAAAGGTTGATTCAGGTAGTCAACCAAATACCATAATCAAACTGAAAGGAAAAGGTGTGCCATATATCAATTCTAGAGGAAGAGGTGATCAATATGTTCGAATTGTAGTCAATATTCCTCAAAAACTCAACAAGGAACAGAAAAAGTTACTTGATGAGTTTCGAAAAACTTGTGACTAAGTGATAAAAATGAAAATTGCTCTAGATGTAGATGGTGTACTTGCTGATGTGATTAAATCTTGGTTAATTTATAATAACTCCATTAGATCTACAATCTCAAAACATGAAATTACTGATTGGGAATTTTGGAAAAAATTTCAAATTAATCCATTTGTTTTCTATAATGAATTGAGTTACTGCTGGAAAGATTGGAAATCAGTACCTCCTACGGAAAATAATTTATCTGAAATTACAAAAAATTTAGCAAATTTAGGTCAAGTAGATATTGTTACCGCTAGAGAACGTTCTACTGATATTTTTGTTAAAAACTGGCTAAATCATCATAATATTCAATTTGAAAATTATGTATCGGTAATTGATGGACCAATGAAGGCTGATTTAGATTATGATATATTTATTGACGATTCGCCATTGAATGCACAAAAATTTCTTAAAAAGAACAGAAAAGTCATCATGTATTCACAACCATGGAATCAACATTTTTCTGATAAGAGAATTGATCGTATTTCATATCTTTCAGAAGCAATTGAAAAAATAAACACTAGTTAATCTTTTATCAATTTTCTGATGTTTACTTGATGACCATTTCTAATATGAGAAGAATGTGTTGAATTAAGTAATTCGCCTATTTTATCATCATTGTAAAATTTTGTATTATAACGTCCAACAACTTTTTTACAGTTTATACAGTATATCTCTTTAAATTCCATTTTTTCACTTGATTAATTTTATGTAATTTTTTCATAGTATAATAAAGAAACTTATTCCAGATTTCAAAAATTTACAATGCGGGAGTCGCCCAGCCTGGTCAACGGCGTAAGGTTCAGATCCTTATCTTCTAGGAGTTCGTGGGTTCAAATCCCAC